>PMND01000016.1 GCA_003161955.1 Ignavibacteriota bacterium
TTCCTGCTTGTCGCGCAGAGGCCGAGCGGGACATATGCCGACGTGATCCCCTTCGCGGTCGTCAGTATGTCCGGCGTGACGCCCCAGTGGTCCACGGCAAACCACTTCCCTGTCCGGCCCCACCCCGACATGACCTCATCGGCAATCAGGAGCACGCCGGTGGCGTCGCATATCTGCCGTAGACGGGGCATGTACTCGGCCGGGGGGATGAGCACCCCGTTCGTCCCGACCACCGGCTCCACAAGCACCGCGGCGACGTCGCTCTCATGCTCGATCATGTGGCCGATGTATTCGACGCACGCGATGCCGCACCCGGGATAGTGGTGGAGGAGAGGGCATTTGTAGCAGTGGACTTCCGGCGCGAATATCACTCCGGGGATCTTTCCCGCAGGTTCCATCGGCCACCTGCGGGGATCGCCGGTCGCCGCGATCGATCCCATCGTTGACCCGTGGTATGACCTGTAGCGTGAGATGATCTTGGTCTTCCCGGTGACCATGCGGGCGATTTTGATCGCCGCTTCGTTCGCTTCTGTACCCGAGGTGGTAAAGAAGAACTTATCGAGTCCCGCGGGAAGGACTTCGAGCAATTTCAGGCTCAGCCGGGCCCGGACGTCGGTCGCGAAACCGGGGGCGATGTAGGCGAGCTTTCCCGCCTGCTCTTCGATCGCCGCAACGACCGCCGGGTTTTTGTGCCCCAGTGTAACGCACATGAGCTGGGAGGAGAAATCGAGATACCGCCTGCCGCTGCTGTCAGTGAAATGACACCCTTCCGCATCGACGATGTGCAGCGGCTTCCATCCTTTTTGGAAACGCCACGTCCCGTAGGTGTACCGGGCGGTGATCTCCGAAACGGATCCTTCCGGAACTTGTGCCGACATTCAGGTCCTTTCGACCGTGAAACAGGGAGCGGAATCGCCGGCGTCCATGACGCCTGCTCATACGAATATATCAGGAGTCGAGCGGAAGGTCAAGCAGAGGGAGGGGGTGGTGAGACTTGCCTGAAGGAAAGGGTCAAACAGGAGCCCGGTGTTTCCTCTGGCCACTGCGCCGGATGCGCGCGCGGGGCAATCGGAAGTCTATTCCCCGGCGCTGAACGTGCGGATATAGGCGGCGACATACCGGATCTGCCTGTCGTCGATCGTCCATGCGTATGAGGGCATCAGGGGAGACTTGTTGACACTCCGCCCCCCCCCGCCAATTGTCTGGAGAATCTGGGCATCGCTGAGGGCCGCCATAGAGGAAGAGTCGGAAAGATCCCTCGGCCGGGGATCGAGATTGAAGGCATTGAATCCATCCCCCTTCCCTTCCTTCCCGTGGCATACTGCGCAGTATTTCATGTACAGGGCGCCCCCCTGCCGTTCCTCATAGGAGAGGACGCGTTCGACGGGAACCGCTCCGGGCGCGGCAAGGGCGGAGTCGTTTCTCCGTACGCTGTCCGCGGAGACGGACGGACCGGCGCCTTTCCTGGCGGTACAACCCGCCACGAGGAGAGAAAGCAGCAGAGTGAGGAAACGTGCGCGTATCATGCGAATGCGGGACGGTTGTGAATGTTCATTTCAATGTCAACAGGTACGCTGTCAGGGCGTCGGCTTCGGCGTCGGACAGATTGTTGTTCGGCTCAATGGTTCCGGGCTTCAGTCCCTGAGGATTCTTCAGCCAGTGGAAAATCCAGCCCGCCGTGAGGCGTGTCCCGGCCCTGTCAAGCGGGGGCCCGACATACCCCCCCTTTCCCCCTACCTGGTGGCAGGACTGGCACCCGTAGCGCTCGTAGAAGAGACCCCTGCCGATCGCCGCGGCCGCCGGATCGGCGGAGACCGTGTGGTCGAGGCTGTCGGAGATGAATGACGTCTCCATGTAATCGACGAGCGTCTTGATTTCCGCGTCTGAGAGGTACAGGTTCGGCATTCGCTCGGTGAGGACCGGCCGCAGGGAATAAGGAACCTTGAAATATCCTTCGATCCAGGCCCGGCGGGCCTGACTCGCCTCGAGCGACAGGTCGGTCCCGANNTTTTCCAAAATCTCCCTGGGGGGCGAACGTGCCGGGGGGAGCATCGGGGACAATAAGGTCCGGCGGAATTTTGTCGTCTGTCTTTCCCAGGAGGGCGACCGCGATCGCCTCCGCCTCATCTTCCCGGAATTCGAACTGCGGCATTTTCATGGATCCGCCGAAGGCATGCGGGGTGAGCAGCTTGGTCTTCAGGTAGGCCGGAAGCGTCTCCTCGATCCCCGAGCGGCCGAAGTCGATTTCGTACAGCCGCTTGGCGCCGATCCCTGTGAGCTCGGGGCCCGTCTCCTCCGCACGCCCCATACCCGCGAGCGCATGGCATCCCCCGCAGCTGTACTTCTTGAACAGTGCCCGCCCCTTCTCATAGAATCCGGGATCCGGGGTATGGGGGGGCGGCTGTTCCATATCATAGTCGACAAACTCGCTCTCCATGTATGCCACGACGCCCGCCAGATCTTCATCCTTGAATCTGTAACGGGGCATCACGACCCCCGGCTGGAGCCGTTTCGGCTGTTTGATATAATTGTAGAGCCACTGCGCGCTAACCTTGCTCGCGATCTTCCCGAGCTCGGGCGCAACGTACCCCCCTTTCCCGTTGATCGGATGGCAACTGATGCAACGGGCTTCCCGGAACCGGGTGGCCCCGAGCTCGACNNTCGTCCGTAAGGAGGAAGTTCGGCATCCGGGTCGATGGAGCGAACGCCCGCGGGTGCTTCAGCCAGTTGACAAGCCAGGCTCGATTCACTTTTTCGCCGATCCCGTCGAGGGACGGGGTCCACTGCTTCTCATTCCCTTNNACATCCTTTTCCCTGTGGCATTTGGCGCAGGACGCTTCCAGGTAGGCGCGGGGGAGGATCGGCCTGTCCCAGTATTTGACCTTGCCGATGGACTCCCTGTATTCGGTCGCAGATCCCTGCCCTTCGTGACAGAATGTGCAGCCCAGGTCGTCCACATCGTGATAGATCCGGGGATGGGTCCTGAACGGTTCCGGCGCGGCGTGCAGAGCCGGTTCTTTCACCCCCAGGTGGCAGGTCACGCACCGGTCCACCCGGTCCAGTTTCTGGACCCACACCTGGCGAATGCCGATATCGACAGGTTTCACGCGCTGCGGCAGGCCTGCGACAAGACGGTTGTACTCGATCTGATCGTGCTTCCACTCCCGGAGATAGTCTTTCAGAGGAGAGACTGCCAGAACGACAAGGAAGAGAACCGCGACGATTGCAAACGTCAGGCGAAGGGGTTTCATCAGTAGATCTCCTTCCATGGCCAGGTCCAGCTCCATTCCGGGCCGCGAAAGAGCGTCCCGATCGCGGTCAACACGATGACCATGATGACGAACCAGGTCATGATCCACCAGGAAAGGGGGCGCGAACCGAGCCAGCCGAGGGCTCCACGCGATCGCCGGAGAAACGCGGGGGTCACCATAATGGCCGCGACGATAACCGTCGGGATCAGCATGGCGTAGACATTATAGACGAGGAGGACGATGGAGAGGACGCCCGCGACGGAGAGGACGAGGATCAACTTCCGCCGCCGGTCCTCGTCCCACAGGTTTTCCCGTTTGACGTTGACACGAAAGTACGGGATCACGATAAGCGCAACGACGGCAAGTGACGGGAGGACCACTCCCGCAACGATCGGCGGGAAGTAGTGAAGGAGTTCCTGCAGTCCGAGGAAGTACCAGGGGGCCTTCGCAGGGTTGGGCGTGTGCTCCGGATTGGCGATCCATTCGAGCGGCGCATTGAAGAAGAGGGAGAGGAGAGCGAGAACGATCACCATGAGCATGAACGCGATGACTTCCCGCACCACGAGGTGGGGAACCGTCATGACCATCTCCTCTTCCTCTTTCCGGACGCGCGCAGAGGTCCGTCCCTTCACGAACGCAACGCGCTTCGGGACCGCCCTGGCATCAGAGTTCTTTTCCAGACGAAAATCAGCATTCATGCTTCCACCATCATATCAGTTCAACATGACGCGCATGCACACCCCCCGGGGGGCAGGGACGCGTCGACGCTACACGCCGCCGTCTTTCCGCACGCGCCAGAAGTGGATCCCCATCAGTACCATGGCCGCGACCGGGAGGACGAAGCAGTGCAACACGTAGAAGCGGACAAGCGCATTTTCTCCCACGATATTCCCGCCGAGGAGAAGGTACGAGATCCGTTCGCCGAGCCCGAAGGGGACCGATCGGACCATGTTCGTCCCCACGGAGATTCCCCAGTACGCGAGCTGGTCCCAGGGGAGCAGATATCCGGTATAGCTGAGGAGGACCGTAAAGACGAAGAGAACGACGCCGATGACCCAGTTGAATTCCTTCGGGGGGCGGTAGGAGCCGGTGTAAAAGACCCGGAGCATGTGCAGGAAAACCATCGCCACCATCGCGTGAGCCGCCCAGCGGTGCATGTTCCGGAGGAATTGTCCCGACGAGACCACGAACTGAAGGTCCTTCATGTCGCCATATGCCTGCTGAACCGAAGGGCGGTAGTAGAGCATCAGGAGCGCCCCCGTCAGTACGAGGACGATGAACAACCCCGCCGACAGCCCTCCCAGTCCCCACGTGTACGTGAGCTTCACCGAGCGTTTGCGGACCTTGGTGGGGTGCACGTGGAGGAAGAAGTTATAGAAGACCGCCTCGGCCCGGGTCCGGTTGGACAGGGGGAGGCCGTGGCGGAAGACGGAGCGCCATGCCTGCGACCGGGTGAGCGCACGGAAAGGTTCCTTCACGGGATCTCCTTCGACATTATCGGGCAACATTACAGGGGAACATCATCAGGCGACCATACCGGTCGACGATAGTGTGTGTCAGACTTTCAGCGTGGCCTCTTCACCGACAACCAGCGCCTTGTCGATGACAATCTGGCCATGGTCATCCAGGGACATCGCATACCGCGGGAGCGGCCGGGGGGCAGGCCCCGCGATCACATTCCCCTCCCGGTCGAATTTGCTCCCATGGCAGGGGCAGGCCACGATCCCCTCCTCCGCTTTCCAGTTCGCGATACACCCCAGATGCGTGCATGTGGCCGACAACGCGTAGAAGTAGCCTTCCTTCGCCCGGACGATAAAGACCTTCTGTTCCTTGTCGAGCGTAACGCTTCCCGGCGGATACGACTCCGGCATCCCCGCCTTGAACCGCGTCGGGGGCTCCTTCACGACGTTCGGAGAAAGATACTCCGTGCTCAACACCCCGCTCCCCACCGCAGCTATGCCGATCGCGCCCGCGCCGATCAGCTCGAGAAAATGCCTCCGGGTGAAGGAATCTGCCGGATGCTTCGCCGGGCCGGGAGTCCGATCGTCTGACTGGGCCATCGCAGTCTGCTCCGTGTGTGGGTTCATTCTATTGCCATCGGTTCGGAAGCCATGTAGGCTTCCATCGTGATACACGCGACGGGACACCGCATCGCGCACAGCCCGCACCGGATGCACCGGTCTTCGTCCTTGATCATCACCGCGCCGGTGCCGGTCTCCGAGCTGCCGGCAATCGCGATCCCGTACGTCGCGGACACTTCGCCGGCCAGCGGGCCGTCAGAGTCGACCCGGCCGGAGGTGACAAGCTCGATGCAGCTTTCCGGACAGATGTCGCTGCACATGCCGCACAGTATGCACTCGCTCCCTGTCTCTTCGCCGGACGGGTTGAATTCGGTATTCTCCCAGCAGTGAAGGCAGCGCGACGCCTCCCGCCGGGCTTCCTCTTCCCCGTATCCAAGCTCGATCTGCGAGACGCCGACGCGCCGATCGATGGGGAGCGCTGGAACCGGGACGCGGCATTGCTGTTCATATCCCCACGGCCGGTGGTACGCCTTCGTGTTTGCGACGACGATCTCGATCTCACGTTCATGGAAGGCAAGCTCCACGCGGGCCTCCGCGCCGCCCCCCAGCGACGCGTGAATCGATCGCGCCGCCTTCTTGCCGTTGGCGACCGCGTCGATCGCATTGCGGGGACCGAAGGAGACATCCCCTCCGGCGTAGATCCCCGGGGCTGTCGTGGCAAGCGTTTTCGGGTCAACTTTGATCGTGCCGCGCGGAGTCAGCTCGATACCGTCTCCCCGGCGGACCCACGAAAGGTCCGACGATTGCCCGATGGCCATGATGATAGTATCGGCATCCATCACCTCCCCGGATCCGGGCGCGAACTGCGGGTTGAACCGTCCCGCCCCGTCGAAAACGGACGTACATGCGACGGTCTCCAGCCCGACCACCTTCCCTCCGCTCCCCAGGATCCTTTGCGGACCCCTCCGGGTGTGCATCTGAATGTGTTCCTCCTGCGCGTCGTGAATTTCTTCTCTGGAGGCAGGCATCTCATGGATGTCTTCGAGGCACACCAGATGGACTTCCTTTGCCCCGAACCGGATGGCGGATCGGGCGACATCGAGCGCTTCTGCCACCCCGGTCACCGGTCCGGCATCGGCTTTCTCCTGGCGCGCCGCGCTCCGCGCGACGTCAATGGCGACGTTTCCGCCCCCGAT
>PMND01000157.1 GCA_003161955.1 Ignavibacteriota bacterium
AAGTGAGGGTTGATCTTGGCCTGAAGCGCGTCGAGCTCCGCGCGGGTCCTCAGGCCTTCGAGCCTCTCTTCGTTGACCTCCTTCTCTCTCAATTGCCGGGCCATCCGCCCTGCGGTGTTCCGGAGAGAAATATAGACCGCCGAAATGCTCCCGAAGAGCGTCGCGAGGACGAGATTCATCAGGAGGAGCCGGAGATGGCTTCCGATATCGAGCGCACCGCCATGATAGGCAAAACGAAGGAGCAGGTAGCCGATCTCGGTCCCCGCGAACCCCGCAACGAGGAAGATCGAGAATTGTGCTGCCAGGCGACGCACGGGGGAAAGCCGCTCGAGCCGCTTCCAGAACAGACGCGTGATCGAGTGAATGGAAAGCCCGATGCATGCGGAGAAGACAAGCGACCCGACCAGGTTGTCGAACCAGCGCGCGGGGTTGGCATACGTGAGTCCCGCGGCGACAATGAGCGTGACGGCGAGGATGAAGACGGCCGTCCGGACGGCGTCATTCCTGAACCCCGGACTCATCATAACTGGATCCCCAGTCCGAGTGTCACCGAGCGACGGGTGAAGAGGGAGCCGAATTCCGAGCCGTCCCTCCCCGCGTATGCCGTGTATCTGAGGTAGAGCGAGAGGACGGGTGCGGCCTTCCACGTGAGCGTGGGAATTGCGACAATACTCTGATCGTTCGCATTCATAAAGAGGATTGCTTCACAACCCCATGTGTCATCCGAATACGCCCCCCGTGCAAACAGGTAGTCCCTCATCGTCCCGCGGGTCGAGAGCGTCAGGAGGGACCAGAGAAGGTTCATCCGCGAGGGAACTACGAGATCCGGCGGTACCAGCACTGCGCCACTTTGTACCGCATCCTGGAATCTAACGAAGTTCATCCACCTTTTCCATTCCTGCACGCTCAAACCCTCTGCATTGTGGTAATACTCAAGCGCTATGTTGACACCGTTCTCAAGAGTATACTGGCCGCCGACAAGCGTTTTGAGGAATATTTGCCTGGAATCCGCATAAAGGGGAGCGTACGGATAGGAATCGAATATTTGCGCCGGATCGTCGGAGTTTATGATCGGATGGAAGAGAGCCGGGGATCCTCTCTTCCCGAGTATCTCACCATGCAGCTCGAGATCATCTCCTATCACGTACGACGAATTTGCGCCAAGCTCGAGCCGGTCCCCCTCCCTGTAATGTCCGACCAGCGAGATATCGAGGCCCCCCAGGAACGAATACGCACGCAGGGCGAGTTCATTCTTCCCCCACTCGAGCGAGGAATTCACGTACCGGGCGTCGTTCAGGTATACCGCTGTGATCGAAGTCTTCCCGAAGAATGCGGTCAGAGAAACGAGGTTCCGGCCGTCGTTCTGGTTGAGCCTGTCGGATGGATCGGAAGGGGAGCGCTGGGGCTCCACAACGCCGGTCGGATTGAAGGCATAGCCGGTTCCCCACTTGAGGATCTTCTTCCCGACCACCAGGTCCAGCGCCTCACCGAGCGAAACGTCCAGTGCCAACTCGCGGACGGCGAAGTCATAGTGCGGCAGGCTGATATCGGCCGACGTCGAGGTGAAGCCGAGCGATGTGGAGAAGACGCCCGAGCCCAGGAACACCCCCGCTGTTCCCACGTTTCCCCACCTGGCCTGCGGCANNAGCTTCTCCAGATAATCCTTGTTGAAGTACTTCTCCGGAATCTCCTTCGGCGCGTACCCGGAAAACGTCATGATCGTTTTGCTCCCTTCCCGGAGCCTGTCGAGTATCGTCATCTGGGTCAGGAGAAGCCTGTCGTGTACCGTGCTGAACGTATCATAGAAGATCGTCTTGTAATGCTTACCGGAGCTCAGATAGATCTCGGCTTTCTTCGGCCGCGCGTCCGATGTTCTCACCCACAGCTCGACCCTGTTGTACGTCGCCCCCTCCCGCTGTGCGGCAAGATCAAGGACGTAGCATTCCACTCCGTCCAGGGTCTCCTCTCCTTTGATAGACGCTTTGTAGTCTCCCGCGTACCTCGTGCGGGCGACGTCACCGTTGGAGGCATTCCCCAGGAGACGCTGGAGCGCGGTGATGCGTATCGGCTTCCGCGTGTTCGGCATGTAGATCCACATCGCGTCCTCCAGCATGAGGAGGTACTGCCCTTTGACGTCCGGGTTCAGAAACTTCACCAGCGTCCTGTCTTCCCCTTTAATGGAGGTGCCGAAGCTTCCTTCCTCCTTCAACTCTCCGTTGACGTAATTCTTGATGACCGTGACCACTTCATACGACTCCCAGCCGTTCCGGCTCAGGTCCGACTGCGCGAGGAGTTTCTCAGGGTCCGGCACGGACCGTGCGCTCTGCGCGGCCGGAGTTGAAGCCAGCCCGGAGGCCGGCGACGCAACTGCGATCGCCATCAGGAACAAGGCCACATTCATGAATATCCGTTTCATGATCTCTCCCCTTTCAGACATGTCCGAGTGCGTCGACGATCTTCATGCGTGATGCTTTGAATGCCGGCGCGATCGTCGAGACGACGGTCGTCGTCACGATCAGGATGAATACGCCTATGAACACGGAGGGGACAAGGTCTACGTACAGCGGATAGCCGCTGGTTCCCCCCGGAGGGGGAGGCATCCTGAGTCCGGCGTGATCAATCAACTCCGCGAGCCCCGCGCCGACAAGAAGACCGAGAAGTCCGCCAAAGACCCCGATCATAAGTCCCTCGTACAGAAAGTTCACGAGGAGACGGATGCGGGACGTCCCCACCGCGAGCTGCGTGCCGATCTCACGCGTCCTCTCCATGATCGCCATCAGCATCGTGTTGGAGCTGCTCAGGACGACGATGACGAATATGATGACGCCGAGGAACGCAAATATCGCGGAATAGAGCTGCACGACCGCTTTGTAGAATGTGGCCAGCTCGTCCCACCGCCTGAGGGAGACCTCCGGGATCCGGGCTGCCATCGCCGTTGCGACCTCCTTCGTCCTTGCAGTTTCGTCAAGGACCACAACGAGCTTCGACACTTTATGGGTGACGAGAAGCTGCTGCGCCGTGCGGAGATCGACCATCAGCGCCCGTTCGTCGTACTCCGGGACCCCCGTGGAGTAGATCCCGACCACCTTCACGTCCATGGCGTTCAACGCCCCCGTGGAAGTTGTCGTCATCAGGGTGAGGTATTCGCCGGGCTTCGCTTTCAGCGTCTTCGCCAGACCGCGCGCGATCACCACTTCCGCGTCTCCCTCGCTGTTCGCATTCTGCCCGAGAAACTTGCCGCTGTCCACAGGCGATTGATTACCGGAGAGCTCCGTCTCCTTCCCCGGCTCTATCCCCCGGCCGATAAAGACGGCGGATTTTTCCCCGTTTGAAAGGAGACCCATAAATTCGACCCGGGCCATCGTGAACTTCACGTGTTCCTGTGAAAGGACCTTCGCCTTCAGTTCGTCGACGTTCTCCAGGCCGAGTGAGAGCGGCTTCTCCTCTTCACGCTCAAAGAAGTCCCGGTGATAGATCTGTATGTGTCCGAGCTGACTCCGGATCGTGTTCTCGCTCAGGCCCCGGAACGAGGAAGAGATAAACCCGCCCGCAAGTATCAGTGCGGTGGCGCCGAAGACAAGAACCAGTCCCGTGATGACCGTTCTCCGTCGATTTCTGAAGACGTTCTTTGTCGCGAGCTTGATAAATTTGAACATTGCCGCCTCCGTTTTTCAGTTCTGTCCGTTGACGATCGCGCCGTCGTGCAGCCTGACTATCCGTTTCGCGTACGCCACGACAGTCGGGTCGTGCGTCGAAAATAGGAATGTCACCTTTTCTTCTTCGTTCAGCGTCCGCATCAGATCGAGTATCTCTCCCGCGGTGGCGGAGTCGATGTTCGCCGTCGGCTCGTCGGCAAGCACCAGTTCCGGACTGTTGACGAGAGCCCGTGCGATCGCCACTCGCTGGCGCTGGCCGCCGGAGAGCTCGTTCGGCTTGTGTTTTCGCCAGTCCCAGAGCTTGACCTCGCGCAGGATCTTCTCCACACGCTGCTTTCTCTCTCCCGAGGACTTTTTCGTAAGAAGGAGTGGATATTCCACGTTCTCGTATGCCGTCAGCACGGGGATGAGGTTAAAGTTCTGGAAGATGAACCCGAGCTTCTCGAGCCTGAGCCGGTGAAGATGCGAAAGTCCGTTGTATTTGACCTCGGCACCGTTGAAATAGACCTTCCCCGACGTGGGCGAATCGATGAATCCGAGCATGTTCAGGAGCGTCGTCTTTCCACTCCCGGACGGGCCGCAAATGGAGACGAATTCGCCCCTGTCCATGTTTAAGTTGATATGCCGGAGCGCCGGGACCGTCACCTTTCCGAGCGTGTACTGCTTTTGAAGTTCCTGTGTCTGGATGAGCGAGTTCACTATGTGTCCCTCCCTGGAATCCCGGACCCCCACGGGCCGAGGCCGTGGGACTGAATTGCTATGATGAATGTACGCGCGGAGCCCCCCGGATGACAGGAGACCCCGACAGAATGGAGAATTGAGATGATGAAATGCGCGCACCCGCGACGGGATGCGCACCTGGCGTGAAGTGGGGCGGGTGAACAGAAGGGTCTGGAATTGGTGCGTAGACCAGTCGCGCTGGAAAGAGGCGGAACTGTCAGGCCGGATCGCGGTTTCTTCGCGGTATGCCGAAGAGGCGTTCGAAACCCGGATAAGGCACCAGAGGGATCAGATCGAAAGAAATCAGTCCATTCTCCACAAATTGTTCATCAGTCGTCCCGGGGGTTTCTCTTTCGCTGGCGAGGATCTTCATATCCCGTTGTCCGATTGATTGTCCATCATAATGAGACCCAGTAGCTGGCTTTGACGAGGAAGGTGTTATTCGGGAATATGTTCCCGAGGTCGCGGAGAGATTCCCGCAATGAAGTCCCTGTGGAACCGGTGCCGGTCACGTCACTCGCCCAGACGAAGTAGATTTGAGAGCCGGGCATGTATTCCCACCGGAACACAAGGTTCGATCGAAACTGGCTGAAGCTGAAATCAGGGGCCGGGATCGAGTAGTCAGCGGCCCCATCCCCACTCTCGTCGAGGAGAATACTGTTCCCCTGTCGCGAGAAGGCGTAGACGTCGAACCGCTGTCTGTAGTCCCCCGACCGCGGGTGCGTCACGTACTTGAATTCGGAGTAGCTCCCAACCGACGCAAACGGGCTTCCATAGTACTGGATAGAAAGCTCGGGCGAGATGTTCCAGTCAATCCTGAACGTCAGTCCGAGAGTGTGCTGGACGATCGTACCAAGGATGTAGCGCGGGGAGCCGCCATATTCCAGAGCCGACACGTACTGGAGGTTGTCTTTGTTCGTCGAATATTCGGCGTTGAATGAGAGACTCAGCGTGTTCATCGGCCGGACATTGACACCTGCCTGCAACGAAAGAAGGTGCGCATCATCGTCCTGCCAGGATTGCATTCCAAGACCGGAAGTGAAGAACAGAGGCCTCGAATCATCCGACTTCACGCTGAAATTCATGCTGAAACTCGACGGCATTCTCATCGCGAACCCTCCCCGGAGTATCCGCAGATCGAGCGAAGGCGTGGCGTAGGAGACGCCTGACGAGAAAGTCCAGTTGTTGAGAAAACCGGCATACAACGACAGGGCAGCATTAGACGAGAGATAGTCTCCGGCAAAATCCCAGTTGTTATATTGTGTCACGCCGACCGAAAACGTCTTGAAGAGAGAGACGGGTTCGGTAATCGAGTAGGAGAGGGAATTTTCCTGCTCAATCACGTCGGCGGTTTGCATATACCCCAGATCGTTCAGCTCAAGCCCGGGAGAGCGCCAGAGGAATTCAGTCGAATAGCGCCAGTATCCCTTGCTCGCCTTCCCGATGCTGACCTTCCCCCCCGTCCCATCAAGCGACTCTGCGAGTGTATCGAGGCGCGAGCCTGAAGCGTCGGGTCTCTGATAGTAACGCGCAGATGACAGTTGAAGCGCCGTGATGGCCGCGCGATCGCCTTTGATATGGCTCCCGAGAACCTCAGCGCTTACAAAGTATTCTTTGTCGTTCCAGTAGTGGAGCAGATCGACGCCCCCCGTGTACGCTCCGGTGCTCAGAAACTGCAGGTAGTCGTCCCTGATCGATCGGTTGGCGGCGGTGACGATCCCGCCCACGATAGTCCCCCCTTCATTGAAATCTTTCTGCACGCGGCCGACGAAATAGTTCGTCATCGGCTCAACCGTGACGCGACGCTCCACGGCCCCGCCGCTGATCCGGGCCTCCGCGTCAGATGTGAAACTCTGCAATATCCCGACCGAAAGCCCATCGGCGCTCTTTCCGCTGAGCTTGACCGCATCGATTATCGTGGTTCGTCCCGGCATCTGGACAAACTCGTTNNAAAAAAGGACGCTTCTCTTCATAGAATGTCTCGAAGGCAGTGAGGTTCATCACTGAAGGATCCGACTCCACCTGGCCGAAATCAGGGTTGAACGTGAAATCGACGGTGAAATTGCTCGAGATACCTACCTTCCCGTCCAGCCCGCCGCTCCCGAACCAGGATCTCCCGCTCTCTTTGAACGGGTTCCCCCTCTCCTTCCCGAATGTGTTGAGACTCCCCAGCCCGTATGGCATGAGTTCCACATGCAAACCCTTGCGTAACCCTTCAAGACCCTTCAGATGTCCGAACAGGTAGAGCATCCCGGGACTGTTCTGTTCCTGTACTTCCCAATCGTCTTCCTCTTTCAGCCTGTCGATCCACCGCCAGCAGTGCAATCCCCAGACCTGGTTCTCCTCGTCGCTGAACCGGAGTTGATTCAGCGGGATCTGCATTTCGGCCACCCAGCCGGAGTCCTCCATTCCCGTTTTTGCATACCAGACCGGATTCCAGTTGACGTCGGGGTTCATGGGATTCGTCAGGACAAGGTCCATTTTCTGTCCCGCGGCAGTGACGTCGAATTCAAATCCGGTCCTGTGATCGTGATAGCTGTCAAAGCACACTCCCACACAGTCACCCACCTGCTCGTCGCGCCTGCCGGCGATGGGAAGGATTTTCCCGGGTTCGTTGTCATGAGCGCGAATTGCCACGTACAGGTTGTCATCGTCGTACAGGATTTTCAGCTCGGTCAGCTGGGAGGGCCTTCCCTTCTCTTTCGGGTACCACTGCGTGAAGTCTCCCGCCCATACGCCCGTGTTCCAGCAGGAGTCATCGAGCACCCCGTCGATCGACGGCCTGATTGTCGCAAGGCGTGCCGTGTTGTATACCCGGGGCACCAGCACGGAGTCCGCCGGGATTGCGTTCACGGCGCTGTCACCGGCCGGAACCGGAGAAGAATCAGCGGAAGCACCGCCGAGGAGGATGAAACTGATGATGAAAAGAAGGCGCATAGCAGGCGCAAGAAACGGTGCAAAAGGTCTTGATCGCGTCGAAGACTATTGACGGCGCAACCGGCCTGCAGCCGGATTGTGTTTTTGCAGAGTGATGTGCATTCCCCACCTCGGCGGAGAAATCGCCGTCAAAGAGTTGTTTCCCTCGTCCCATATCATCCCGCCGACGATAAAGGTCGAAGGATCTATTCTTAACGTATCCCTGGTCAGAGAATACAGTCCCGAATACGCCGTCGTGGAGCCGGAGCCCAAGATGGTTGAAACACCTTGAGGGATGATGATTGTTGCGCTGAATGAATTGTCCGTCCTGAGTGTCATCTGGATAGACCCCCCTGCCGCCTCGACATCGACAGGCGCATCGCTGGGGCCCGCCACTGAAAAGTCGGTGCTGACATAATAGCCGATGAGTTTGTTTGCGGGCTCCGAGGAGTGTTCAGTCGAACAGCCCGACAGCACAACCACGCTCGCCAACATCAGACAGTAGATCGGAGTCATGTGGCTCACCTCATTCCGGAAACCCGAATATTCGCAGGGGGGCAGCATGGCGGAGCACTCCCCCCCGAAACGTACGGTGGAGATTCGAAGAGCGGATGGCGGACAGCCAGAAAAAATGCCCCTGATCCAAACTGCCGGATCAGGGGCCTGTGTCAATGGAACGGAAACCTNNGAAGGGCCGTAGATGGATGGGACCTTCGCACCGACCAGGTTACTTCCGCTTCCCTCGCTTTGCCAGATATCGCTTCCAGGGAGCCCAGTAATAGGTCGTCCAGCCAGTTTTGATGCCGGGGTAGTGCTCGTCAGGGATGTTCGCGTGAACCATCGTTACTTTACCCCTCTTCCCGTCCTTCTCAAAGAAAAATGTGAGGACGGAGTCCGCCGACTCCGGTTTCCAATCGTCGGCGCGCCAGGTCTGTACGAAAACGCGGTTGCGGACAATTCCGAGCGTAACCCCCCTCAGGCTGCCACCCCAGGCTTCGCACATGCCGCCGACCTTGCTGCTGATCGCCGCGTGCCCGCCCGTGGCCGCAGTGTGCTGGCGTGAATTAACGTAGAGTGCGAACAGAACCTCGGGGGAAGCCTTGAA
>PMND01000055.1:0-34231 GCA_003161955.1 Ignavibacteriota bacterium
TCCGGATACTGTATGTCTCTCCGTTGAAGGCGCTCAACAACGACATCGAGCGGAACCTGGAGGGTCCGCTGGAGGGGATCGGGCATGCCGCCTCGGAGGCGGGATTGAAACTCCCCGCCATCCGCACCGCGGTAAGGACCGGGGACACGACGCAGTCCCGGCGGGCCGCGATGCAGAGAAATCCTCCCGAGATACTCATCACGACCCCCGAATCGCTTTACCTGATGCTGACCTCCGTCCGGTCCCGGGGGATGTTCCGCACGGTCCAGTACGTGATCGTCGATGAGATACACGCCGTCTGCGGGAACAAGCGGGGGGTCCACCTCTCTCTCTCACTGGAGAGGCTCCAGGAAGTGGCGGAGCAGGAATTCATCAGGATCGGGCTCTCCGCAACGCAGCGGCCGCTGGACCGCATCGCGGCGTTTCTGGGAGGAGCGCACCGGGAGGGGAATGCGCTCGTGCCCCGCCCTGTGTGCATCATCGATGCGGGTCACAAAAAGTCGATGGACGTGCAGGTGGAGTGCGCCCCGCCCGACTTCTCCCTCCTCACGCAGGAGGGGGTCTGGCCGCTGGTGTTCACCGAGATACTCACGCTTGTCAAAATTCACAGAACGACACTCATATTCGTCAACAACAGACGGCTGGCGGAACGGGTCGCGGCGGCTCTGAACGAGGCGGCCTCAGGCAGTGACACGGAACCGGAGGGGACAGGACCGGCCCCGATCAACCTCCACGCGGTCCCCCGTCCCACAACCGGGACCGGGGGGAGCAACGGGAACGAGCCGCTCGTCCAGGCGTATCATGGAAGCATGTCGAGGCAGGCAAGGGAGAAGATGGAGAGGGACCTGAAGGGGGGAAAGATCAGGGCGCTCGTGGCCACATCCTCCCTCGAACTGGGGATTGATATCGGGAGCATCGACCTGGTGATACAGATTCAATCCCCCAGAGGGATTGCCCGCGGGCTGCAGCGGATCGGCCGGTCGGGTCACCTTGTCACCGCGACAAGCAAAGGACGGATTTTTCCCACGCACCGTGAAGACCTCGTAGAGTCGGCTGTCGTCGCGAGGGGGATCGTCGACCACCAGGTGGAAGAGACGGCCATCCCCGAGAACTGTCTTGACGTGCTGGCCCAGCAGATCGTGGCGATCGTGAGCGTGGAAGAGAGGGATCCGGATGAGCTCTTCGACCTCGTTTGCCGTTCATACTGTTACCGGGAGCTCCCCCGTGTCCTCTTCGACGGCGTGATCCAGATGCTCGCCGGCAGGTACTCCGGGGAGTCGTTTCGCGAGCTCAGGGCGAGCATCTCGTGGGACAGGGTAAACGGCATCCTCCGCCCGCTCCCCGGGAGCAGCCGGCTTGCCGTGACAAACGGGGGAACGATCGCGGACCGGGGATATTACGGCGTGTACCTGGGGGACGGGAAGACGAAGGTGGGGGAAGTGGACGAAGAGTTCGTGTACGAAACGAGGACCGGGGACACGTTCATACTCGGGTCGAGCATCTGGCGGGTGGAGGAGATCGACGCCAACAGGGTTACCGTCAGTCCTGCTCCCGGTCAGCCCGCGCGCATGCCTTTCTGGCGGGGGGAGGGGATAGGACGGAGCTATGAACTCGGTCTCAACGTCGGGCGCTTCCGCCGATGGATGGAGGAGGCAATCGATCTGCCGGAATGCCTCGCACGCCTCCGGTCGGAGTACCCGATCGACAGCCGCTCGGCATGGAACATACGCGAGTATTTTCGCAAACAGCGGGATGCCACGGGGGTGATCCCCCACGACCGGCTGATACTCGTTGAATCGTTCCGCGACGAGATCGGGGACCCGCGGCTGGTCGTTCACTCCTCGTTCGGGCGAAGGGTGAACGGACTCCTCGGACTCCTGCTCGCCCGCAGGCTGCAGGGGCTGACCGGCGTCGAGCCCCAGATGCTCTACAACGATGACGGCATATTGCTCCGTTCGGCGGATGCGGACACGCTCCCGGCGGATATTCTCGACAATATCGTGGTGGACGAGGCGCGCCGGCTCGTGCTTGACGAAGTCCTCGCTTCTCCCCTGTTCGGAGGACAATTCCGGCAGAACGCCTCGCGGGCGCTCCTGATGCCCCGGACCGCCCCGGGGAAAAGGACGCCGCTCTGGCTCCAGCGCCTGCGCGCCGGCGACCTCCTCCAGATCGCCCGCAGGTTCGACGATTTCCCGATCGTCATTGAGACGGTGAGGGAGATCCTCCACGATGTGCTCGATTTCGACCACTTCATGGATGTCCTCAGGGGGATCGAGCAGGGTTCTATCGCCGTCGCACACGCTTCGACGGAGATCCCCTCCCCTTTTGCGGCCAGTCTTCTCTTCGATTTCATCGCCGTGTATATGTATCAGGCCGATCAGCCGCGGGAAGACCGCCTGAGCCAGTACCTGGCAGTCAACAGGGAAATCCTCGGCGAGATCATCGACCTCGACTCGATCTCTTCCCTTTTGCGCCCCGAGGCGATCGAGTCGGTCGAGCGGCAGGTGCAGCATAGCGCACCGGGATCACGCGCCCGTTCTCCCGAGGAGCTGATGGAGATACTCCTGCGGATAGGCGACCTGAAACCAGAGGAGCTGCGCGACCGGTGCGACGGAGACCCCGCCGCGATGGTGCGGATGCTCGAGGGGGACGGCAGGATACTGAAGGTCGATTTTCACGACGGGCCGCGCTGGATCGCAGCGGAGGAACGCGAACTCTACCGCTCGCTTGCGTCCGGGGAGAGCGCGGCGTTCCTGATCGGAAGGTATATCCAGAATCACGGCCCCCTGACGAGCAGCGAGATAGGGAACAGGTTCGGCACCGGGACCGGTCAAGCGGACCGGATCGTGCGCCAGCTTGCCGGATCCAGGGACGTGGTCCGGGGGCATTTCAGACCGTTGGGGGGAGGGGCGACGGAAGAGTGGTGCTACAGGCCGACGCTCGAACGGATACACCGGCAGACGATAACGCTTCTCCGCCGCGAGATCACCCCCTCGACTCCCGCCGGGTTCGTGTCGTTCCTCTTCCGCTGGCAGGGGGTGACGGGGGTCGCAGGTACATCCCGGGGAACCGACCTGGCGGCAACACTCGCCCGGCTGGAAGGACTCCCTCTCCCGGCGGAAGTGTGGGAACGGGACGTCCTCCGCTCCCGCATGGGAGATATCTCCTCCGACATTCTCACCCGATTTTCTTCCGCCGGGAACGGCGCATGGGTGGGGAGCGGATCAGGACGGATCCGGTTCATCGCGCGGGGGAACGGAGCGGCGTATCTTCCGGCGGTGGGAGCGGAAATCCCGTTCAGGGAGCCGGGCCGCCGGATACTGGAGTTCCTGCGGAATCAGGGAGCCTCGTTTTTCAGCGACATACGGGAAGGGACGAAGCTCTCCCTGGAGGGGATGAACAGCGGGATCGCGGAGCTCTTCTGGAACGGGATCGTCACGAACGATGTCTTCGCAGAAGTGACCGCGGTCCGTCGACCCGCGCGCGCCGATCACCCGGAGCGGTATGAACGGATCGAGCTGGTCAACCCGCATCGTGCCCCGGGAAGGAGCCGGCTCATGCAGTCAGCCCGCAGGGCACTCCGTCAGGTGCCGGGGTGGACGGGGAGGTGGTCTCTCGTCCGCACAGGCGGATTGATGGGAGATCCGCCGGGAGAGGATGAGCGCGCCCGCGCGCAGGCGGGGCTCCTTCTGGAGAGGTACGGAATCGTGGCCCGCGAGTTCCACAGACGCGAGGACCTTCTCCCCTGGGGTATGATCGCGCCGGAGCTGGCACGTATGGAGCTGAGAGGGGAGATCCGGCGCGGGTATTTTGTCGAGGGACTCTCCGGGATGCAGTTCGCCCTTCCCCGGGCAGTCGAGGAGCTGCGGAAAGTCCGCCCGGAGGGACTTCAGGGGGGAGTCGTGCTCCTGAATGCCTGCGACCCGGCAAATCCGTACGGCCCCGGCGTGGATTTTTCTGCCGGGAAAGAAGGAGAAAATCCTCTCCGCGTGACACGCTCGCCCTCCTGTTATATCGCATTCGACGCAGGATCCCCGTTCCTTCTATTTGAATCTTCCGGAGCCCGGATCCGGTCGATCGGCGCGGCCCGGGACGAGTCCGTGCGGAAGGGGCTCGAGTTGTTCGCCGGCCTTCTCAGGCTCCCGGAGGCTCTCCGGCCGTTCAGGGAGATCGTGGTCGAATACTGCGACGACCTCCGCCCGGCCCAAAGTCCGCTCGGCACGCATCTAAGGGCGCTCGGGTTCGTGGGGGATTCCAACCAGACGATGCGAAGGGACGAGTACGCCTGATCCACTTCCTTGACTTTCCCCCGCCCCATCGATACATTGATCCGGCATTCCGGACCAGCCCGACCAGATCGAGAAGAGACTGATGACTGCCTCACCGCAATATATCGAACGGCTTCGCCATAACGTTCTGACCGAAGTGCTTACCGACGAGCAGTTCGCGGCGGTCAGCGCCGGACTCGCAGAACGCCGGTTCGGCGCGGGGGAGATCATACTCGAAGACGAGACCGAAGGGGACTCTCTGTATCTCATCGCCAGCGGACGCGTGAGGATCACCAAACGGAACAGGCTCGGACACGAGACGATCCTTGCCCTGCTGCACCCGGGGGATTTCTTCGGAGAACTCGCGCTCATTGACGGAAGGCCGCGCGCCGCTCAAGTGACCGCAGTCGACGAATGCGTCGTCTGCTCCATACGCCGTCCGGCATTCGAAAAGCTCCTCCATGAGAACAGCGCCCTGTCTTTCAGGCTCCTCCAGGTGCTCAGCGTGCGACTCCGGACTGTCGACAGCCAGTTCCTGGCCGAGATGGAACGCCACGCCGGGGTGTCGGAGAAGGAGATCGGCCGCCTCAAACTGCTCATCGAAGCCGCCAAGGTCCTGAACTCGACGCTGGACCTGGACAAACTTCTCGGCGTCATCCTGGAGACCGCGCTGGGGCTCGTGGACGGTGACAGGGGGACGGTCTACCTCCTGGACGAAGAGAAGAAGGAACTCTGGTCGCGCGTGCTCAAAGGGGGGGAGAGAATAGAGATCAGGATGCCCACGGGGAGCGGGATCGCCGGTTACGTGGCGGCAACCGGTGACACGCTGAACATCCCCGATGCCTACTTCGACACACGGTTCAACCCCGACTTCGACAGGGTCACCGGCTACCGGACCAGGTCGATACTCTGCATGCCGATGAAAAACAGGGATGGGACGATCGTGGGTGTATTCCAGATACTCAACAAGCGCTCGGGCACGTTCACCGCCGAAGACGAAAGCGTCCTCGATGCGCTCTCCGTGCACGCGGCGATCGCCGTCGAGAACGCACGGCTGTACGAACAGGAGCGCCAGAAAATAGCGATGGAGAAGGACCTCCAGGCCGCCCGTGAAGTACAGATGACGCTCATCCCGAAGCGTGTCCCTGACGTGGCCGGGTACATGTTCGCCGCCGTCACAATCCCGGCGCGCGAGGTGGGGGGCGACCTGTATGATTTTACAGCAAAGGAGCCCGGACAGCTTGCCATCTGCCTCGGCGACGTCTCCGGGAAAGGTCTCGCCGCCTCCCTGCTGATGGCGAACGTCCAGGCCACACTGCGGGACCAGGCGTTCACCGCCGCCCCTGCGTCGGAATGCGTCCGGCGGTCGAACATGCTCCTCTTCCAGAACACGGGGAACGAGAAGTTCGTCACGCTCTTCTATGCCCTCCTCGACCCGGCCAGCGGATCCCTGACCTGCTGCAACGCCGGGCACGAACAACCTTTCCTCATCCGCTCGGGGGGGGAGATCAGCCGTCTGACCGCCGGCGGGACCGTCCTCGGGATCATGGAGGACTATCCCTACGAACAGGAAACCGTCACACTGGGACCGGGGGACCTGGTCCTCATATTCTCCGACGGGGTCTCGGAGGCGATGAATTCTTCGGGAGATCAGCTCGGTGAAGATCCGATCAGGTCGGTCCTGAAGAAACACCATGGCGGAGACCCGGAGGNNGCGGCGTGATCCCACGGCTTCGGCAACCCACCAGGTTTTGAGCTTCCCTACTGCAGGGTTGTACGTGAAGTTAAAATCCTCGCACTCTCTCACCGTGAACCCTGCCTCCACGAGCAGGGCCGACACCTCATCGACGGTGTAGAACCTCTCCCGGACCGTCTCATCGAGCGTGACGCTCCCCCCCTCCCCGGTGACCTCCAGTGTGACATGACATACCGCGGACCGCGCGGCACGGTCGTATGTATTGTCGAGCACGAGAGAGAAATCCCGGTCGTGAAACTTCTCCGACTTCGTCCAGAGCGTCGTGAAGCAACGCTCGGTGCTTGTGTCGAATATAAACCAGCCGCCGGGAAGCAACGACTCACGGACACGCTGGAACACCGCACCAAGCTCGGCGGCCGTCATCAGGTGGTTCAGACTGTCGAAAAATGAGGTCGCCATATGGACGGGGCGGGGGAGTGCGAGCTCGCGCATATCCTGCCGGAAGAGCTCTACGGGAAGAGAGAGGCCCGCGAGCTTCTCCGTCGCCTGTGCGAGCATCCCTTCAGATGCATCGACCCCGAAGACCTCCCATCCCCGCCGGGCCATCAGGAGGGCGAGCGTGCCTGTGCCACAGGCGACGTCCACCATCGTCCTCCCGCTGATCCTGTGCACCCTGATGGACGCGATCAGCCGGGGGAGTATCAGCGTGCTGAAATCCTTCCCGTAGCTCTTCTGCCACCGGTCATAATAAGGGGGGAGATTCCGGTACCCGGCTTCCATGGCGGGTAGAATTACGGTACCGGGATTGCGCGGGGCCCCCTGGCAGGGGCGCCTGATTTCATCATGGAGATGAAATCAGCGAAGAGGTAGTCACTGTCGTGCGGGCCGGGGGAGGCCTCGGGGTGGTACTGGACCGAGAAGATCGGGAGCTCCCTGTGCCGGAACCCCTCGTTCGTCTGATCGTAGAGGTTGATGTGGGTGATCTCCAGATTCGAGGGGTCGAGCGATTCCGGGTCCACCGCAAATCCATGGTTCTGCGATGTAATNNCCGAACTTCAGCTTGTACGTCTTCCCTCCGAGGGCGAGTGCAAGGAGCTGGTGCCCGAGGCAAATGCCGAAAATCGGGAGTTTCCCCACCAGCGCGTTGATATTTCTGATTGCCACACCGACGGCCGCCGGATCGCCGGGTCCGTTCGAGAGGAAGACGCCATCGGGTTTCATTGCAAGGAGATCAGAGTGAGGGAAGCCGGCCGGAACGACCGTCACGACACAGCCGTAACCGACCAGACGCCGGAGTATGTTCCTCTTAATTCCATAATCATAGGCAACAACCTTGAAACGCCGCCCCGTTCCCGCTCCGGCGGACTCATGCCCGAGAGCAAAAAGGGTGGTATCCGTCTCGTCCCAGGAATACGGCCTCTCGCAGGTGACCCTTGTGGCCAGGTCCAGACCGTTCATCTTCGGAGACGAAGAGGCCTTCGCAAGGAGGCTCGAATCGTCCATATCGATCGTCGAGATGACTCCCCGGAGTGCGCCGTCCGTGCGGAGCATGCGCGTGAGCATTCTCGTATCCAGTCCCTCTATCGCCATCACGTTGTGCTCCCGAAGCCAGGACGAGAGACTCTTCTCCGCACGGAAGTTGCTGTATATCCCGGATGATTCCCGGACGATNNTCCTGGTATCCTGTCATGCTCGTATTAAAGACGACCTCCCCTGTCACCTCGCCGGGAGCACCAAAAGCCTCCGCCGTGAACAGAGTCCCGTTTTCAAGTGAGAGCTTTGCCTTCAAACCGAACCCCGGAATCGAATGTGATTAAAAATTCAACTGCAGGACAAAACGGATAATCCGAACAAGTTCAATCCATTAATTGACATGCAGTTACAAGAAACAGCTCATGCCGGAAATTATAAACAAACAACTGTGGATAGCTATGTGGATAATTATGTGGATATCAGTAGCCCAGCGCATATCCCTCTTCCCTGGGATCCGCCCCTCCCAGCACCCACCCTCCCGCCGAGTCGATCATGAGTGCCTCTGCACGGGCGGTAACTTCAACCTCCTGGAGAACGTACCCCATGCTCCCGAGGTTCCTTACAACGTCAGATTCAAGGGCCCGCTTTTCATATAAAAGCGTGTCGGGAATCCACTGATGATGCACACGGGGGGCATCAACCGCCTCCTGGACATTCATGCCGAAGTCGATCACATTGGCAATGATCTGCGCGACAGTTGTGGGAATCCGGCTCCCTCCTCTCGCACCAAGTACGAGGAACGGGCGGTTATCCTTCACGACGATCGTCGGGGTCATGGAGCTGAGCATCCGCTTCCGGGGTTCTATCTGATTGCGGGCCCCGCCGACAAGTGAGAACATGTTCAGGGCGCCCGGCTTCACCGTGAAATCATCCATCTCATTGTTGAGAAAAAAACCGGCCCCATCGACGACCGCCTTGCACCCGAAAAGGCCGTTCAGTGTGAACGTGACGCTGACGACGTTCCCGAATCTGTCCGCCACGCAGTAGTGCGTCGTCTGGTGATCGGCGAGGGAGGGATCCCCGCTGCTGATGCGGGCGCTCGGAGATGCCCGCATGCTGTCAAAATCGGCCAGCCGCGCCGCAGAATACTCTTTGGAAACAAGCTCTCCGACAGGGACCTGGACGAAATCGGGGTCACCGAGATACTCAGATCTGTCCGCAAATGCGCGCTGGCATGACCCCGCAAGCGCGTGGACAGCACCCGAGGAGTTCCAGCCCAGGCGTTGAAGATCGAACCGCTCGAGCGAATTCAGTATCTGGAGGAGCAGAACGCCGCCCGAGGAGGGGGGGGCGGCCGTGAGAATTTCATACCCGCGGTAGGAGCCGACAAGGAGATCCCGTTCGACGGACCCGTAGTCCCGGAGGTCATCAGCGGTGATAATCCCCCCGTCCTTTTTCACCTCCGCCACGATCCTGGCCGCTACATCCCCGGAATAGAATCCCTCCGCCCCCCGCTCCATTATCGCGCGAAGCGTAACAGCCAGATCCGGCTGGCGGAGAGTATCTCCCCATCTGTACGGTCTCCCCTTCCGTGTGAACGTCTTCATCGAAGAGGGGAAAATGGCGAAACGGGGAATCTCCCCGCCGAGTGCACGCGCAAGATGGTCGGTGACAGGGAACCCCAGGTCCGCCAGCGCGAGGGAGGGGCCGATCACGTCCTCCCTCCCAAGAGACCCGTATTCATTCAGGGCGGTCAGGAGCCCGTCGACAGTACCGGGTACTCCCGCGGCAAGGGGACCCGTCAGACTCTTTTCTCTGATGGGTCTCCCGCCGGCATCGAGATACATATCGCGCGTCGAAGCCGCCGGGGCTTTTTCCCTGAAATCGATCATCGTCGATTCCCCCCCCGCCATGCGGATGACCATGAACCCTCCCCCGCCCAGGTTTCCGGCCTCGGGATACGTCACCGCAAGTGCAAATCCGACAGCCACGGCGGCATCGACAGCGTTCCCTCCCCTGCGGAGGACACTGACGCCGGCAGAGGAGGCAAGCGAATCGGCTGAAACCACCATCCCGTTTCTCCCCCTGACAGGAGCATGGGAAGCGGCCGGCAGGCGCGATTGCGGAAAAAGAAGCGCGGCTGCCGCACTGAGAATGAGCGCCCTAGAACGGGAGGTCATCGTTGGAGGCTCCCCCGGGAGCAGGTTCCTGTGCAGCAGGGGCGGCGGGACTCTCCGAGGGGGCTCCGGCGCTCTTGCCGTCGAGCATGATCATGCTGTCTGCGACGATTTCGGTCATGTATTTCTTCGCGCCGGTGTTCTTATCATCGTAACTGCGGGTCTGTATTCTCCCCTCGATATAGACCTTCTTCCCTTTCTTCAGCCACTCCCCGCATATCTCGGCGAGCTTCCGCCACGCCACGATGTTATGCCATTCCGTCCGCTCCTGCAGGTTTCCTTCCTGGTCCTTCCAGGATTCGTTTGTCGCGATCGTGAAGGTCGCGACCGGAACGCCGCTCGACGTGAATCGGAGTTCGGGGTCTTTCCCCAGATTCCCGATCAACATCACCTTATTGAGGCTTTTTGCCATATCGCTGATCCCTCCTTTGATACACTAATAATACACTGATGAGATTTTGATTTACGATCAGTGAGTTTCTTCCGGCCTCTTCACACGGGGGTCCGGCACAGTGAAGATACCGGCCGGCGAAAGCAGGTAGAGCCAACCACCCCCCAGGGCGAAGGAACCCACTTCTTCAAGTGAGGGGAGGATCGACCGGAGAGAAAACACCCCTTCGGGACGTCCATCCGCATCGAAGAAGTACAATGCCTCTGAATCCTTAACTGCGACGACGTCGTTGTCCGCAAAAAGCCCTGTCGGGTGGTTGAACACGCCCGGCACCAGGTCCCGCAGGTAGTTCCCGAATGCATCAAAGACGGCAACGCGCGCTCCGTCCAGAACGTAGATCGCATCCTTCGGACCGAGCCCCACCTTCCGCGGCATCGTCAGACGTCCCTTGCCGGCGCCAAAATCACCGAAGGTTCTCTCCACCTTGTTCGTCTGATCGACCTTGACGATTCTGCTGTTTTCCGTATCGCAGATATAGAGATCCCCCTGCCGTGAGAGCGCGACGTCGGATGGATAACCGAACCGCTCATTCGGGTTATCGCTGTCACGCGTCGAAAGCGACGAGATAAAGCTCAACGCCCGGTCAAACCGTTCGATGCGGTGATTGCCGTAGTCGGCCACAAACACGTCGATGCCGTTGCGGGCCCAGACCCCGGCCGGGTGGTCGAACTGACCGTCCTGCCACCCCGGCCCTCCGGCTTCCCGTTCCATTCTTCCGGACCTGTCGAACATGCGAAGCGTGTTTCCTTCCGCGTCCAGGACATACATGTTGCCTTGGAGGTCCACGTCGATCGCCGTTCCCTGGACTGCTATCGTCTGCGCCTGCGCACGCGGGGCGGGGATAGCACCCAGCAGGAGGACGAAGACACCCGGGCTCAGAAAAGATCGCATGGATAAAGGGGTCATAGAGTTTGCACAACAACTTACAAACGGCGGAGATTAAATGCCACTGCACCGCGCGGCGCGGCGTCGCATTATCCCGTGGATTTGCTTACATTACTGCAAGAATCCGGAAAGGAATGCTCGTGGCGAAGACTCCACACCATGATCGGAACAAGCCCCGGCCCGCGTCCCGGGCTCAAAGCCGGGCAGAGAAAACGGGCGCACACATTTCACACTGGAAAAAGCGATTCTTTACTCTCATTACGATCGCGTCTCCGCTTCTCTTGCTGGTGGTCCTGGAGATTGGTTTACGGGCATCCGGCTATGGAACCGACCTGTCGCTCTTCACGACCCGGGTCCTTCACGGCAAGACGTACTACCTGCTCAACCATGAGGTCAAGGCCCGGTACTTCCCCGGAATCCGATTCGCCCCGATAACAGCGCGCGAATACTTCATCCTTCCCAAGCCCGCACGGACATTCAGAATATTCGTTCTCGGTGGTTCCACCGCCGTCGGGTATCCGTACGGGGCCAACGGGTCTTTCGGCGTGTTCCTGCGACAGCGTCTGGAGCGCGTATTCCCTGAACGGCGCATAGAGGTCATCAACCTGGGGATGACGGGGACGAACAGTTTCACCGTTCTCGATCTCGCCAGGGAATTACCCGCGTATGAGCCGGATCTGCTGATTGTATACGACGGCCACAACGAATTCTACGGCGGCCTGGGGGTTCAGTCGCGCGGAATGCTCGGAGGGTTCCGCACGGCAACTCTGGTGTACCTCCGCTTGCTCCATATCCGCACGTTTCTCCTTCTGCGCGACGCCTATGCCGGGCTCAGATCACTGTTCCACCCTTCTCTGCAGGAAGCGCCCCGTGACGTTTCCCTTGAATCACTCGCCCGGGGGAAGGAGGTGCCGTACGGGAGCCCGGCCTATGCCGAAGCGCTGCGGAACTTTGAAGCGAACCTGGCGGACCTGCGCACATTCTGCACCGCGCACTCCCTGCCGGTCATACTTGCCAGCCAGGTTTCGAACCTGCGCGGAGAGCCTCCCTTCCTTTCCGGGCAGGATCCATCGCTCGCTGATGCGGCGCGAAGGGAATTTGACGGGGACCGCCTGATGGCGGAGAAAGCCTGGAACGATCACCGGTGGTCCGACGCCCTCGGAGCGTACCGAAAGGCGGCATCACTGGATTCACTCCACGCAGCCACGCACTTTGCCCTCGGCCGCTGCCTTGATATCCTGGGGGACCAGCCCGGGGCGCGCATGGAGTACATCCGGGCGCGTGATCTCGACGAGTTGCGATTCCGGGCAAGCGGCGACTTCAACAGGGCCATTCTCAGGCAGGAACGGGACGCTGAGGTCGGCACCGTGGACATGGAACAGCTGTTTATGGCGAATTCTCCCGACTCCCTTATCGGCAACGAGTTTATCCTCGAGCATCTCCATCCCAATTCCTCGGGATATTTCCTGATGGCAAAGGGGTATGCCTCCGCGATCCGCCATCTGAAGCTCATTGGAGATGAATCGGAGTGGGCCCGGCTCGATACTCTCAACGACCGCACGCTGTGGAACGAACGCACCGTCACGGATCTGGACGAACGGATTGCCCTTGAGAGAACTGCCCGGGTGACCTCCACGTATCCGTTTGCGGCCCGATCGCTCAGCGTGCCCGCAGCATTTCCCCGCGACTCTCTCGAAGCTTTCGCCGTCCGGGTTGTCGACGGACGCTGGGGAGCGGGAGAGGCACACATTGCAGCGGCGGAGTATTACACGGAACGGGGAGAATTGACGAGTGCCGAGCGCGAGTATACAACGCTTCTCTCTCTCGACTCGCTGGAAGTCAGTTCGTATCTGAGGCTTGCCAGGCTGTACTTCCAGGAGAAGCGGATGAAGGAAGCATCCAGTCTTCTCTCGGCTTCGCTTGCGGTGGAGCCCACGGGGACAGCGTACTCGATGCTCGGAGATATGGCCTTCGATTCCGGAGATAACGCGGCAGCCGTGACCGCGTACGAGGAGGCTCTTACCCTCATAACCGCGGGGGAAGAGCAGGCAACCGTGTTGTATCAGACCGCACTCGCGGAGCTGCGCATGCAGCACGTGCAGAAAGCACGGGAGGCTCTCCAGAGATCGCTTGCGGCATTCCCGCAGCACGAGCCTTCCCTGAGGTTGCTGCGCACGCTCCAGGGGCCTTAGGGAAGCNNACGGACCCCCGGCCGAAGGGGGCGCGCAGGATGACGGCCCTGTGCAGATCATTCGTTCCCGCAATCAATTCGGTATTTATCCGTGACCCCGCGACGATGCGATCAGTCGAGCGGGATACCACCCAGCGTTCCCAGTCGGACGGAGTGAGAGGATTCGGGAACCCGCGCAAGGCCCCGTCCGGGATGTCGACGCTGTCATACGGGGGAGTCACATCGGGTCCGAAGCCGAATTCCGGGAACACCTGCACCGGAGTGCCCGACATTCCGTGCTGCGGAAACATGACGACACGCCCGCCTGCTTCAACCCACGTTCTCAGGCCGGCCGCCGCACCATTGATGTCGGGCCGGAGCGCAAGTGCGTTCCTGTCGATAATGATGACCGTGCACCTGTCCCACATGTGCGCCCGCAAAGCGGCGGAATCGAGAATCACCGATCGCACATGCAGCCGGCGCAGAGAAGTTTCCATTATCCCGCCCGGCATGCCACTCACGAGACCGGCCACGACCGTCGAATCCCCGCGCACGTCTAAGGACCGCACCAAAAAATGCCCCACCGCCTGCCTGCCGATATGGATCTCCGCCATGTGGTCTCCTTCGCCCGTTGTATCCTGCCAGGCGAGCGGGAGCCGATTCACCGAGATATCGTCCTTGCGGGCGAGAGAAACCTGGACGCGTGAATCCGCAATGATTGAGTCTTTCACCCATGCCTCAGCTTTCATCGGCTGGCGCGTAATACTGTACAGGGCGAACCTGACCTCCTCTCCGGACGTCATCCGGATCACCGGGGTGAGCACCTGAAGAGCCCGGCCGGGGCCGATCATCAAGGACACCTCCCCCCGGTACGCAAAATTGAGCGCCCGGTCCTTGTCCCTGTGGACGATGAAATATGGAATCGTGGTCCGCATTTCGGAACTCCCCAGACCGTACAGCGAGGCGGGGTAATTCCACTGCAACTTCTCAGGCGTCAGGATGCGGAACTCTGCAGGGACCTTGAGGGGAAAACGATTCCTTCCCGACTCATTGATCACCCATGAAGAATTTCCCGCCGTCGGAAANNGATGCTGTCGCCCGGCTGGACATCGGCGGAGACCTCGTCAAATGAACACCGGAAATCCTCCAGTCCGTCCTTCCATCGGGCAAGAACGCGCTGCTCAAGGGGATTCAGGCGTCCTTCTTTTGACGCCATCAGATTCTCGATGCGGGCCAGCGCCTCCGCAATAGCGGTGAGGCAGTCCTTCTTCTGTTTCCTCCCGGCAAGGTCCAGGCCGAGCATGATCGCCCTTTTCACCCAGGCGAGGCCGGCGGTCAGACGGGGCTCTCCTTTGAGGAGGGAACGTGCCCTGGAGGCCGGCACGGGACCGACCTGCCGGTACCAATGAACAGGCCGAAGTGATCTCTCCTGAAGCGTCATGCGAAGCGACGCATATTCCCGCCAGGCGTCAAGGGCGATGCTGGAATATGACTTCTTCCAGTACGGGTGAATCCGGTTCGCATTCACCGGAACACTCCCTTCCGCCGAATCGACCTCCATGAAGACCCTTGGAATTCTCCATGGCGTCTCATATCCTCCCTGTCCGTTCACGGGAGTGCGCGGAAGTCCCGAAAGATCCATGCACGACCGGAGGAGGAGAAGCGTTCTTGCCGAATCCGATTCCCTCAACGCCCGCGAGATGAGGACCATATCGGGCCTGAAGCGGTCTACCGCAGCGGCAACCTTCTCCCCCACTGAATCCTGCTCCCATGTCTCCGCCGACCCGCCAGGGTCCCTCCCGATCGGCTCATCCGGGCTATTCAGGAAGAAGGTCCGGCAACCGATCTCTGAAAGCGCCCGGTATGCTTCCTCTTTTCTCCGCCCGGCGGCCACATAGGGGATGTCATCCCTGTCATCTGAAGGCGTCCCCCCCCCGTTGGTAAGATAGACCGCAACGATATGCGCCCCCGTTTCCATCCGGAGTTCAGTCATCGTCGCAAGGTCTTCTTCTCCAGGCTCCCCGGCCAGCACCATCACCGTGGCCTCTGTTTTCAGATCAACCCCGCGCTGATACAGGGCTCCCATTCCCCGTTCCGGAAAATAGCGCGAGGTCTCCCCCGATGGCGCCTGGAGTGCTCCGAGAACCGAAAGAAAGAAAACGCCGCAGGCGCCTGGATAAATTGAGCGAGTCAAGAAATGATCACGGGAGGCTGGGCACGTCATGCACGGTCAGGTGGCAAATCCCATAAAAAACCGAAGGTTGGCGGCAATGCCGCCAACCTTCCGGATTTAATTCAGATGATATCGGGGAAAGGAATGACGCCTGAAACGCATTATCCTCCTTTCCCTGGAGCTCCCGTACGCACTCTCAGAAAGCAACACGGAGAGATATCACGTTACTGGGAGTAAAGTACTTCAGGTGCCGGTAGGCATAGTCGAGCGACAGATCCACATCACCGACAGGATAGTGAATACCGGCTCCGAAGGTATAGTCATACAGATAGCTCCCCGCACCCGTCGGATCGTTCGACGCCTGGGGGGAGAACGTATAACCGCCCCGCAGGAAGAAGGTGTTGGAGAAGGCGTACTCCGCGCCCACGTTGTACTCGTCTTCCAGGTAGTTGTTATTGCGGAAGAGCCCTCCGAGAGAAATGGCGTTGGTTTCATCGAACTTCCGTGTGTACGAAACTCCGATTTCCATCAGGGAGGGGAGGTCAAAGGACGCGGCGTTGACGCTGTAGTTCTGAGATCCCCGTTGCCCGGTAGCGGCGCTGGCATTCGTCAGGAGATCCGAGCCGGTAAACGTCATCGACGGACCGATGTTCTTCACCGCAACCGCGAGGTCCAGCCCCTGCACCGCAAGGTTGTGATACTGGAGGCCGGCGTTGAACGCCACGCCGTTCGCGCTCATCTGCAGGATGCGCTCCGAGACGAGGGAGACGGTGAACCCGAATGAAATGCGGTCCGTGAGCGCCTTCGCGAATGTGCCGCTGAGCGTGATGTACGTCGGCGAGTAGACCTGCCCGTTCCCATCGGGGAAATCGACGGTTGTTACAGGTATGCTGCCGAAGTTGACCGACTTTATGCTGAACCCGAGGGTACCGAAATCTCCGGCCTTCACCCCCAGGGCACCGTACATGACCCCGATATCGGCAATGTAGTTCATGCTGGAGACCAGCGCTTCCACGCTGGCGGTCTGTGAAGCGAGCCCTGCAGGATTGTAATAGATCGCATCAGCACCGGTGGCAAAAACCATGTACGAGCCTCCGATAGCGATGCCGCGGGCGCCGACAGGGATAGACAATTCCTGTGCACCCGATGTCCCGACCCTGTCCGGGTTGGAGGCGAAGGCAACAGCGGCGACAGTCACCAGGATCATCAACCAGGCCGCCATTCGCATTGTCTTATTCTTCATGGAGAATCTCCTTTGGTTTTACAACGCGTAGACTAATAACGGTCCAGGTACTGTTGTTCCGGAATGACACCCAACTTCAGCGTTTTGGTTACCCCCAGATCCGGCATGTCGATATAGGCGATATAGATGCCGGCGGCGACAGGGAAACCGTTCGTGTTATTGAGATCCCACTGAATCATCTGAGAGTTGTCATTCTTCTGGACCGTCCGCACGAGAACTCCGGCCAGGGTGAATATCCTGATCGTTGCTTTCGCCGGCAGGTGGGTAAACGTCACCCAACGCGCATACCTGTTGATCTCCTGAGGGTTGAATCCGATATACGGGTTCGGGAAGACGTTGATCTTCGTCACGTCCGCCTGCGCAGTCGATTTGGCATAGACTGCCAGCTTTGCCGAGGTCCCAAAGTCCCACTTGTCTGTCGTTGTGACGAGCTTGGTGGCCTTGAACGTCCACTTGTCACCTACGTTATACGGAGGCTTCGTCGCGTCGGTCTTATAGTACCAGCCAGAATAGAGAAGGCTGTCCGCATTCATGGCGTTACCCAGCGTCGCTCCCGTATACTTGGCCTTCGCGGTCGCGCTATAGGTCTCGCCGATGATGAACCAGTATTCACGGTCCGTCCCACCGGAGGAAGCACCCACATCCCAAATGCTGTCAATGAATGCGGTGCCGGTCTTTTCCATGAATGCGAAGTCGAGCTGGCGCATGTGCGAACCGTCAGGATTGAGCTGCCAGACTTTAAACGGCTGCGGAAAGAAACCCGCGTACGGAGCGCCGGTTGACCCGGTACTCGCCCGTATAAAATCATAGGCGTTCTGTCCCTGACCCGGTGCAACGAATTCCACCGCGACGTCGGCCTTGATGTCGACGGGATTAAGAATTCCATCACCGAAGAATTCATTTCCGACAAACACGCCCTTATCGTGCTCCACGTCTCCCGCATTGCCGCTCCCAGACTCTACGGGCGAGAGATTGTTGTTGGCAGAGGGGGTGTAGGTTAAGGATGCCAGCTCCTTCCCGTATTTGTAAAGAGGAGTAGCCCCCAGCCCGACCTGCATACCGAGATACATCGGATTCCCCGATCCGTTTGTGAAATCGAGCGATGGGGGAATGACGATCTTGCTTGTGCTGGTGTTCACAAGCTGCCATCGCGGGTTCGGCACGGTGACGCCGCCGCTGTTGACAGAGTCCTGCACGACGATCTGTATCTCGAAGTTCCCCACAGGCACTCTTGTCGGATCGACGAACTTGACGAGAGGAGCCCCGTCAGCGATACCGGCGCTGTGATTCGGGGCGATCGTATCGGCAACATTTGAGCCGAACCTGATCCCCGGATTGATCGAATGAGGAACGATCCCGGTCGAGTATGTGAGCGTATCCTTCAGTATCGTCACCGGGCTTTCCAGAAATACCGGGTTCGCCCCGACTGCCGTGTTGACGCTGTAGGAAGCGACGCCGAAGTAGTAGTTCGACCCGTTGTTGAGGCCGACGTTGTTTATGGCGTCTTTCTTGAGATCGATAGAGTGCGAGAGGCCGAAATCGCCGCCGAACTCCACCGGCTTCTTTATGACGTACCCTGTGCTCGGGTCGTACGCATTGTCGAAGACGGTCGTTATCCCGTCCTTCTTGTCGTACGTGGCCAGAAGAACCGGATTCGACGTGGAGGCTGCGGGGAATTGATAGATGTTATACCCCTCGAAATTGTATCCCTTGCTCGTAAATGATTCGAGAGAGACCGAGGAAGTATCCCCCCACGTGAGAACGATTTCCTTGTCGAGAGCGGCGAATGTCACCTTCGGCTGCGGCGGAGGCGAAGGGAGATTAAACAGGTTGTTGTATGCCGCAAGAGCCAGGTCCGAATACCATAGAAGCACTGAAATACTCGATATACGGTCCTTCCCAACCCCGGCCAGGTTCGCGACGACGATTTCCTGCGAATCACCCGGAGCCATTGTAAACGGACCCGTAACCAATCCAAGCCTTCTGTCCGCAGGACCTACTTCCTGGCCGTCGATCCAGCCCTGACCGGTCAGCACGTTTCCCGGCATGCAGAATTTCGAGGCAAGTCCGGTGTTCGGGTCGAGGAAAGGCCCGCCCGTCGAGGCAATGAGCCCGTTCAACAGCCGGTAAAACTGGACGTCACCACCACCCCCGGGACCGAGTGTGGGATCAACGTATTTCGCATTCCCCTGCGTGAAGAAATAGAATGCCGACATCGGAAGATTCTTCCACCCATAGATCCTCTTTCCCAGCCAGACGGCTGAATCCCCCGCAGCGACAACCCTCGGTCCCTGGAAGAACTCAAACCCGCCGGCGGGGACGGCCACACCGTAATTCTTGTCCACAGGAAGACCGTTGTAGACATAGCCGAGACTCCTTGTGGTGTCGCAACCCACGAAGTCGTCGCCGGCGTAACCCAGATCCGGATCGGCCCACTGTGAAACGAACATAGAATCGAGCTTCGTACCGCTTTTGTTAATAAGGAGCGTGCTTACAAATATCGTGCTTCCGAGTGCGCCGGACTGGTTGTATCCCCATATAGTCTTCTGCATCTCGAGACCAATGGGAGTCGAGCCGTAAAGACCGGAAACCCGCGCCAGGTCAAGATCGTTGGCAACATACCAGAGCGTCTGGTCTGCTCCAGGACGACCCGGGATATCAACATTAGGATCGTAATGCCCGTCTCCGTTGACGTCGGTGTACGGCGCCCCTTGGGCGGCAGGCCATTCGTTCCAGTCCTTGATGTACTGGTTATAAATTGTCTGTGCCGAGGTGGAGATATAGCGACCGATGAATGTGACTTCCGTGTTGTTAATAAGGGTTTGCACGTCGGAGAACGGTCTCTTCGGATTAATGTCCGGTCTCACGCGGTAAACCCGGTTTCCGGCAGCGGACGGGTCAGCCGCCGTCCCGGTAGAAATTATGGGACCTGCCTGAAGGCCGTGGTTGTATGTCGAGCCGCCGACTTTCAGCTTTCCTCCCTGGAAGCAGCCCCACACAACGCCGTCCTCATAAATCACGTTCTGGCCGGACCCTTTCGGAAACTCGAACCCTTCGGCGTCGGAGCGGTAATTGTTGATTGAACCGTCGCCGTTGTTTCCGTAGTAGTTGAATACGTTGTTGATGAGAAACGGGGTGTAGAAGTCATTCGTCGTTGTCTTGTGCAGTGAATTCCCCTTTTGAGGGGCTGCCTCGGCTGCAAAGACCAGCGGCACAGCGACAAGCAGAACAACACACACCCCAAGGATTGACTTGAGCATCCTTCGCGTCGAAATCATGTGATCAACCTCCCTGGTGATTAGTAGTCCAATTTCAATCCAAAGCGGATCTGGCGCGGCGGTCCGAAGTTCCCGGAGTTCTCGCCATTGTATCGAGCATTGTACAGATCGGCGTACTGCTGCCCGAACTGGGCAAGCGCCGCCTGGCCGGTCGGCGTCGAGAGCCACCCATCATTCTTGGGGTCTCCCGTCCGGAGGAATGCATTGACCGGATTGTCGGAATCCAGAAGATTGATGACGTAGATATAGACGTTGAGGTCAAGATTCCCGACGCTGAATGTCTTGTCGAGACGCGCGTCGAGCTGGAAGAACCACGGGGTCGTCGAACCTCCGATGGTTTCAACGGGAGAACGGAACCGCGGATCGGCATTTCCGACCGGACCGAACTGATCGATGGCGAGGCGCGTAAAGCTGTGACCGCTGTTAAATTGGAGAAGGAAGTCAAGGCCCATCTGCTGAAGAATCGGGCCTCCATCACCCTTCGCGAAACGGTAGTCAAGAATCATGTTCCCCCGGTTGGCGGCGTTGAAATCGACCGGAGTGAGATACTTCGGCAGGGATACCACCGAACCCGCCGACCAGAGACCGCCTGCGTTCTGGTTGTTTGTCCCCGTGCTGCGGGTATCGGAGAATGTGTAGTTCACCTGGGCAGAGACACGGTTGACCCTTCGGAGGTTGAGCTTCAACTCAATCCCCTTGGAGCTGGAGAAGTCTCCGTTCACAAGCGCATAGTACGGTTTTCCAGTTGCCGTTGAAGGAGAGTAGTAATTCAACGTGATCTGGTCCATGATATCCTTGTAGAAGGCACTGATATCAAAGGACGCAAAATCCGACATCTGCTGGGAGAAACCGACCTCATACTGCGTTGTCCGCGTCGGCTGCAGACCCCATCCCCAGCTATTCGTGACGTACCGCCCCGAATATGCAAATGCATACCATGCGCCCGGCCCCATGTAGGAGTCGCGCAATTTCGTCTGCTGTATGAACTTGCCAAACGAGGCATGAAAAACCGTCCGATCGGATGCCGGGAAGGAGAGCCCGACGCGCGGGCTCACCTGCGAGGTCTTTTTCGTCGCAAGAACAGAATTGTCGAATATGAAACCATCGCCGTTGAAGTTGAGGGCGGTTGGATCAGGAACATCCTTGCTGTCGGGATTGATATAGTCCCAGCGTAGTCCCAGGTTCAATATGATGTCGGAGAGCTCGATCTTGTCCTGTAGATATGCGGCCGCCTGGACCGGGTGGCGCGGACCCATCTCAAGGAGCGCACCATCGGGAGTAAGGACATCCCCGTTGATTTGATTTCCGAATGCATCGTAGCCATAAGAGTCTATACCGGCAGCTCCTGTTTTCAAAAGGAGCTCTTCAAGCGCCAGCCCTGAAGCCTGCTGCGCATCATTGTAAAATGAGAAGGGCTGCGAGGGATTATAGCGCCGAATCGTGTATCTCTCGTATTCTCCCCCTACCTTGAGCTCATTATGCGACAACTGATCGGTCAGATCGATCTTGCCGCTGTAGGATTTTTCGCTCCTCCTGTCATATCCGGCTATCTGTGAACCGGGGGCGTTAAGCCCGAAGTTGCCGCCGAAAAACGTATATGCCGGCCAGTTGGACCATTGTTTCGTTGTCGTCTGGTATTCCAGATTATAACCGAGCGCCGCATTTGCCGCAGGATCGCCGTAGGCAAAGACGTTTCCCTGCAGTTGCGGGTCCTCAGTCACATACGAGTTATTGTAATAGCTGAGATTGGCCTCGTAAAACAACGTCGGGGTGACAAAGTGTGAGACACGGAGATTCAGCAGGCCATCCCTCGTTATATCGAGCGGGAGCCGGGACTCGTTGAGTATGTTCGCATACGTTGTCTGCTCATGCAACGCCTCATATCCGTAGCTCCCCGAGAGCCGGATCTGGAGGGAATTGAGGTCCAGCAGAGCCGTACCGGAGGCGATCCAGTGGTTGTCCCCGCCCGCACCTCCCTGGGCGAACCCGGGGAGTACAAGATTGACCGTATCGGATTTTGCCGTCGCCGACGTCGGGTGCGCCGGAGTCAGGAGCTGGTCCGACACGAGCGCATTGGGGCCGACGAAGGAGACCGGAGAAGAGTGGACTGACACATTCTGATCACGGTAGAACGTGTTCTCCCCGCTTGCAAAGAGACGCAACTTGTTCCCCAGGATGGGTGCGGGTCCACCAACCGTCACTGTCACGTCACCGTAGCCGTATGAGTACCCCCCGAGGGAGTTATCACCCACCTGGGTGTACCGATCGGTCTCGGCGAGAAGCGAGGTCTTCCAAGTGTCTGCGCTTCCGGTCCGGAGCTGGGTTGAAACGATACCGGCATTCGCCCCGCCATATTCGGCATTGTACCCGCCGGCCATGACCTGCACCTGCTCGATAGCTTCCGCCGTCACGCTCAGTCCGCGCCCGCCATAGAGAGGATCGCTCACGCCGACGCCTTCCACGTTGTATCCTACCTCATCCGGGCGCCCCCCCCGGATGTACACGCTGGTTCCCTGCTGATAGACGCCCGGCTGAAGCGAAACGGCCGCATCCAGACCACGGACAGGGACCTTGTCGAAGAACTCGGCATCGATGATCCGCACGGCACTTGTCGCGCTCTTGTTCACCATCGGGCGCTCCGCCGTGATTATCACCGTGGCAACCGTCACGCCTTCCGCGGGAAGCTGGAAGTTCGCATCAGTCGTTAGGTCGTCGTTCACGCGGATATTCGTCAGCGTGATCGCCTGGTAGCCAACATAGCTGGTCTTCAACGTATAGGTGCCCGCAGGGAGATTCAGCACGTTGAATTCACCGGAGACATTCGTTGCAGCACCCATAGATGTGCCGACGACAATGACGTTTGCTCCCACGAGCGGCTCACCCGAGCTTGCATCGACCACTTTGCCCTTGATCTTCCCTGATGCAAACATCAGGCCCGGAACAAGAGCCGCGATCAATAGAAGAAACAAAAGCTTACGCAGCATAATGTACCTCCTTATGTGTTGGCTGAGTTGCTTACAACGAGTAAATCCAGGTAATGTATCCCCTGTGTTGCAGTCCAGGAAAAAAAGAAATTCTGCCGGGAGACCTGCAATCGACCGCTCGTCGTCCCCGGAGAGAATTACTCATGACTTTGTAAGCATCCGTTCCGGACATTTCAGGACAGAGCAGCGTGGAAACTGGAAGTGGATGAACGCTCCCTGTATTGAGCTTCGGTCACCGGACTGATGATGCGGCACAGCATACCACGCCGCACACGAATCAGGTGACTTTCAACGACAGAGAATAGAACAGGTATGAAGTTTGGAATGTAGTATCAATTCTCCCGGCTTTCTCGCCTCCTTATATTATGCTAAGTCTGGAATGTCAACAGTACACTGTGAAATGAATATAAATACCGAAGTTGCCTTTGTCAAGAGTAAAACCGAAAAAAAGGAAAGAAATCCGCAATTCCACCCGTCAGTCCAGATGGACCGTTTTGAGCCCGGACACTCCGTCCAGGGAGACGAGCTCGGCCATCGCCGCCGCCGGGATGGGGCTGTCGATGTTCATGACAGTCAACGCATTAGCGCCGGCCGCGGATCGGCCGAGCGAGACGCCGGCAATGTTGACATTGTACTTCGCAAGCACGGAACCGACCCGGGCGAGCATCCCGGGGCGGTCGACATTAAAGTATATCAGGAGATCCCCCTCCGGCCTTACCTCGAAACGGAAACCGTCGATCGTAACGAGTCGGACGGACGACGTGCCGAAGACCGTGCCACCGCACTCCTTCACCTCTCTGTCAGTGACATACCGGACGCTGAGCAGGTTCGGGTAATTCCCCCCCTCCGGCTCGCGCTGTTCACCGACCGCCAGCCCGAGTTCCTCCGCCAGGAACGGGGCGTTGATGAAATTCACAGGGCCGGGCTGGCTGTGGGAGAGGATCCCTTTGAGCACGCCGGCCTTCATCAGCTCGATCGCTCCGGTCACAATGTCTCCGGAAGCGGAAACGGTCACGCGCTTCAGTTTCCCTGTCGCGATCTGCGCTGCGATATGACCCAGTTTCTCCGCGAGAGCCACATAGGGGCGGACTTCCTCTTTCAGCGTCAGGAGCATGGCGCTCCCGTTCACAACCCCGGAGTATGCGCGTCCGTGAAGCGCGTCGGCGATCTCGTGGGCGATCTGCACGGCCACTTTCTCCTGCGCCTCTTCGGTTGACGCGCCCAGGTGCGGGGTCGCGATAACCCCGGGATGGCGGAACAGGGGGTTATCTTTCGGCGGCTCTTTCTCGAAAACGTCGAGCGCCGCACCCCCCACATGCCCCGATTCCAGTCCGCGGAGGAGCGCCTTCTCGTCGATGATCCCCCCCCGGGCGCAGTTGATGACCCTGACCCCTTTCTTGCAGCGGGCCAGAGTCGCATCATTCAGCAGTCCCTTTGTCTCCGGAGTGAGGGGGGTGTGCACTGTTATGAAATCAGCCCGGCGGAAGAGGTCCGGCAGGTCCACCAGCTCGATGTTGAGCCGGGAGGCCGCATCAGGAGCCAGGACAGGATCGTACCCGAGTATCTTCATCCCCAGGCCGAGGCACCGTGAAGCCACCTCGCGACCGATCTTTCCGAGTCCGACCACTCCCACTGTCTTTTCAAAAACCTCCGTCCCGGTGAACTTCTTCCTCTCCCATTCCCCGCGGAGAAGGCTCGCATACGCCTGGGGGATGTTCCGGGCCAGTGACAGGAGCATTGACACTGTGTGCTCCGCGGCAGAGATGGTGTTCCCCCCCGGGGTGTTCATGACGAGTATCCCCCGCCGGGTCGCCGCGTCGATGTCGATATTGTCAACCCCGGTCCCCGCCCGGCCTATCACCTTCATCCGGGATGCATTTGCGATGACATCGGCAGTGACTTTGGTCGCGCTCCGGACCACCAGGGCGTCGTATTCCCCGACAACCGAGAGGAGCTCCTCCGGAGGGAGCCCGGGACGGTTGTCGACCGTGAACCCTTCGCGTACGAGTATGTCGATACAGCTCTGTTCGAGCTGATCGCTGATGAGGATTTTCATGCGGGNNCTTCAGTCAAGGTGGGCGGCGATGCAGTGGAGAACCTCGGATTTCCCGACACCGCTGACCGAGGAGACGGGGATGATCTCCTTGCAGTGCGCGAAACCAGCAAAGTGCTCCTTTGCAGCCGAGATGAACCGGGGCATCTTGCTCGCAGGGAGCTTGTCCGCCTTGGTCAGCGCGATCACGAACGGTATCCCGTAGTAGTCGAGCCATCCCACCATCATCAGATCGAGCTCGGTCGGCTCGTGACGCGCGTCGATCAGCTGGATCACAAGGGCCAGCTCCTTGCGCGACTTCAGATACTGTTCGATGAGCTTTCCCCAGCTTGAGCGTATCTGCTCGGGGAGTTTCGCGTAGCCGTACCCCGGAAGATCGACAAAATACCACTGCCTGTTGATGACGTAGTAGTTGAGCTCGCGCGTTTTCCCCGGCTCGGCGCTCGCCCGCGCGAGCGATTTCCGCCCGCAGAGCTTGTTCAGCAGCGAGGATTTGCCGACGTTGGAACGGCCGAGGAATGCAATCTCCTTCAACCCGTCTTTCGGGAGCTGTCGGAGATTTGCGGCACCGAGTACAAATTCAGCAGAGGTGATTTTCATGGCGGGGGACAAGAAGAGTCCGTTTACCGGGACCCTTTGGCCCCCGCCTCCGGCGGGGGCTCCTTCTTTCCGGCGGCCGGACTCTCAGCGGCGGGTGGCGTGGTTCCGGCGCTTTTCTTCTTCGCAGGGGCGCGGCGCGGCTCCTTTTTCGCCTTCGGAGCGGCCGGCTTCTTCTCTGCCGGTTCCTGTCCGGCGTTGAAATCCACGAGTTCGATGACCGCCATCTCCGCACCGTCGCCGTACCTCTGGCCGAGCTTGACGATACGGGTATAACCTCCCGCACGGCCCGCCACTTTCGGAGCGATTGTCGCGAAGAGCTCGCCAATGACCTCCCGGTCCTTGATCATCCGACCCACTTCCCGGCGGGCATGCACGCCGGTGGCGGGGACACTTGTGTCCGCGACCGCGTTCTTCGCGCGGGTGATCATCTTCTCCACGACCATCCGGGTCTCTTTCGCCTTGGCAACGGTTGTGGTGATCCTCTTGTGGCGCAGCAGCGCGGTGGAGAGCGCGGCGAGCGTCGCGCGGCGGTGGCTTGCGGTGCGCTTGAGCTTACGGCCTGATTTTCGGTGTCGCATGGTGGTAATCCGGTCTCAACAGTGAATGACAGTCGCGTGCGTGCGGAGGAATCACTCCCCTTCTTTCAGGTACTTCGTGACGTCCATGCCGAATGTCAGCTTCTCCGCTTCGATGATCTCCGCAAGCTCGGCGAGCGATTTCCGGCCGAAATTGCGGAACTTGAGGAGCTCGGATTCGTCCCGGCGCACGAGATCGGCGATGGTCTTGATGTTCGCGGCGCGCAGGCAATTGTGCGAGCGGACGGAGAGCTCGAGTTCATCCACCGGAGTCAGGAGCACTTTCCGGATGCGCGCGAACTCCGCATCCTGCTCCGACTCTTCCTTCGGCGCCTCGGGCTCCATGTCGAAATTGATAAAGAGCTGGATGTGATCGCGCAGGATCTTCCCCGCGAACGCAAGCGCGTCCTCCGGGGTGATCGAGCCGTCGGTGTCGAGCTCAATCGTCAGCTTTTCATAGTCGGTCTGCTGTCCCACGCGGGTCGTCTCGACGAAGTAGCGGACATTGACGATGGGCGTGAAGACCGAATCGATCGGGATGACCCCGAGGGTCTGATCCGGGGCCTTGTTTTCCTCGGCAACGACGTACCCGATTCCCCGTCCGATCCGCAGATCCAGCTCGAAGTTCGCTTCGTTGTTCAGCGTCGCGATGTGCATTTTCGGGTTCAGGATCTCCGCGTCCGGCGTCGCCTTCTGTATGTCACCGGCCGTGAAGTCCATGGGCCCTTTCAGAGGCACAACGATGCGGTTGGTTTTCTTGTTGATAAGCTTCATCCGCACCTGCTTCAGGTTCAGCACCATGTCCGGGACGTCCTCGACGACGCCGGGGATGGTGGAGAATTCATGCTGAACCCCGTCCACCTTGAAGGCGGTGATGGCAAAGCCGGGGAGGGACGAGAGCAGCACGCGCCGCATCGCGTTCCCGATGGTAACGCCGAAGCCTTTTTCCAGCGGCTGGACGATGAACCGCCCGAACGTCGGCGAGTACGTCGACTCGTCGAGCTGGATTTTCTCCGGCATCTGGATCGTTCCTGTTGTCATAGCGCTCCCAAGTTCTCTGACTGTGACTTACTTTGAGTAGAGTTCGACGATCAGCTGCTCGTCGGCATTCAACGGTATATCCGCCCGTTCGGGGACGTTCAGGAATACCCCGACCATGGCGGCCTTGTCCAGGCTCAGCCACGGGAGCATCGCCGTGTCTTTCATCCTCTTCATTGATGCGTGCAGGATTTCGAGCTTCTTGCTCTTGTCCCGCACCTGGATCGAGTCGCCCGCCTTCAGCAGGTAGGAGGGGATGTCCACCGAGTGGTTATTGACCATGAAGTGGCCGTGATTGACGAGCTGGCGCGCCGCCTTGCGGGACGGGGCAAGCCCGAGCCTGTAGACCACGTTGTCCAGGCGCCGCTCGAGCAGCTTCACCAGCGTCTCGCCGGTGCGTCCGGTCTGCTTCAGGGCGCGTTCGAACGTGTTCCGGAACTGCCGCTCCTGCAGACCGTACATGCGCCGCACCTTCTGCTTCTCGCGCAGCTGCACTCCGTATTCGGAGATCTTGGTCCGCCTGCTCTGGCCGTGCTGTCCGGGAGGGAACGCGCGCCGTTCCACCGGACACTTCTCGGTGAAGCACTTCGTCCCCTTCAGGAACAGCTTTTGTTTCTCTCGCCTGCAGAGCCTGCAACTCGCATCGGTATATCGTGCCATAGAAGTTCTTCCTGCTCAGTCTTCGATTGCCGTCGTGATTTAGACTCTCCGCCGCTTGGGCGGGCGACATCCGTTGTGGGGAATCGGCGTCACGTCCCTGATGCTCGAGATCTCCAGCCCGGTCACCTGGAGCGCCCGTATCGCGGCCTCACGTCCCGAGCCCGGACCTTTCACGAAGACCTCCACCTTGCGCAGCCCCAGGTCGTGCGCGGCCTTTGCCGCGGCCTCGGCGGATACCTGGGCGGCAAACGGGGTGTTCTTCCGTGATCCCTTGAAGCCGTTCTTGCCGGCCGACGACCAGCTGATGGTGTTCCCGTACACGTCGGTGATCGTCACGATGACGTTGTTGAACGTGGCCTTGATAAATGCTTTCCCACTGACGTCGACCTGGATCTTTTTCTTCTTCTTGATTGGTTCTGCAGCCCCACCGGCTGCCGGAGCGGTTTTGGCCACTCGTTCCTCCTTTGTTTTAAATGCCAGATTGCCTCGGCACGCCTACGGCGTGCCTTGCAATGACGTGCCATTGCCATGGCACGTCAGGTCTTTGCAGCGACTTTCTTCTTTCCTGCGACGGTCTTGCGGCGCCCCTTCCGGGTGCGCGAGTTCGTCCTCGTCCGCTGACCCCGGACGGGGAGCCCCTTGCGGTGCCGGATTCCGCGATAACATCCGATATCCATCAGGCGCTTGATGTTCATCTGCGTCTCACTGCGGAGCGCACCCTCCACCTTGAAATCGGCGGTGATGATGGCGCGGATCTTCGCGACTTCGTCGTCGTTGAGGTCCGCGATCTTCTTGTTGACATCGACTCCCGCCTTCGTCAGGATGGCGCGGGACGACGTCCGGCCGATTCCATAGATGTACGTGAGTCCGATTTCAGAGCGTTTCTTCTTCGGCAGATCTATTCCTGCAATACGAGCCAAAGGGCATCCTCCTCCTTCTTAACCCTGACGCTGTTTGTGTTTCGGATTCTTGCAGATCACGCGGACGACGCCTTTCCGCCGTATGATCTTGCAGTTGATGCAGATTTTCTTCACCGACGACCGGACTTTCATAATGCACGCGCCCTTATTTGTACCTGTATGTAATCCGACCCTTCGTCAGATCGTACGGCGAGAGCTCCACGGTCACTTTGTCGCCCACGAGGATCTTGATGAAGTTCATCCTCATTTTTCCCGAGATGTGGGCAAGGACATTATGGCCGTTCTCGAGGCTCACCTTGAACATTGCGTTGGGAAGCGTCTCGGTGATGACACCGTCGACCTTGATAGGACCCTGTTTTGCCATATGTGACCGGCCCCTCACTGACGGGTGAGGATCTCCGCTTCTCCCTTTGTGACGACAATCGTATGTTCGAAATGCGCCGACGGCTTCCCGTCCGCCGTGCGGACCGTCCACCCGTCGTCTCCCACACGGACCCGGGCGGTCCCAGCGTTGACCATCGGCTCGATGGCAAGCGTCATCCCTTCTTTCAGCAGCACCCCCGTCCCAGGCTCCCCGTAGTTGGGAATCGCCGGATCCTCGTGCAGGTTCTTCCCGATCCCGTGTCCGACGAGGTCCCGCACGACGGAGAACCCGGCGGCCTCGACATGGCGCTGAACCGCCGCTGAGACATCGTGCAGGTGATGTCCCGGCCGGGCCTGGGCGATCCCCAGCAGGAGCGCCTCTTCCGTCACGCGCAGGAGGCGCGATTTCTCCTCCGAGACCATTCCCACGGGGAACGTGCGCGCCCCGTCTCCGTAGAACCCGCCCTTCTTCACCCCCACATCGATCGAGACCACCTGCCCCTCTTCGATCTTCCCCCCGCCGGGTATGCCGTGCACCACCTCATCATCGATCGAGACACAGAGCGTCCCGGGAAACAGATTTCGCCGGTCGTGGCCGTATCCCTTGAACGCCGGCTCTCCGCCCCGCGACCGGATATACTCTTCGGCCACCTGATCGAGGTCGCGCGTCAGGACGCCGGGGGCAATCCGCGAGCCGACCAGGACGAGCACCTCCGCAACGATCCGGCAACTCTCCTTCATCAGGCCGATCTCACGCGTGTTTTTGACAGGCACGTTCGCCATGAGTGCCGTCTAGCGCAGACGCCCTTTCATTTTTCCTGACTTCATGAACCCGTCATAGTGCCGCATGAGCAGGTGTGACTCCACCTGCTGGAGCGTGTCCAGCGCAACGCCGACCATGATCAGCAGGCTGGTGCCGCCGAAGAACTGCGCGAACGTCTGGGCGACGCCGAACCGCGTCACGAACGCCGGAAGGATCGCGATGATCGCCAGGAATATCGACCCCGGGAGCGTGATCTTGGTAAGGATATTGTCTATGAAATCGGACGTGTGCTTGCCGGGACGTATCCCGGGGATGAACCCCCCCTGCTTCTGCATATTCTCCGAGACGTCCTTCGGGTTAAACGCGATGGCCGTATAGAAATAGGTGAAGAAGACGATCATCACCGCGTAGAAAAAGGAATATGTGAGCGACGTGTACTGGAAATACCCCGAGAGCGTCTGCATGAACTCGCTCTCAGGAAAGAACGTCAGGATCGTGCTCGGGATGAACATGATCGACTGCGCGAAGATGATCGGCATGACGCCGGCCGTGTTGACGCGCAGCGGTATGTACTGGGTGACCCCCCCGTACACTTTCCGCCCGACGACCCGCTTGGCATATTGCACGGGGATACGCCGCGTCCCCTGCGTGACCAGAACCACCCCGGCAATGATGAGCACCATGACCGCCACGATGATTATGTCGATGATCAGGTTCGAACCCACGCGGAACTGGTCCACGATCGAGTGGGGAAAGCGGGCGATGATGCCGATGAATATAATGAGCGAAATTCCGTTCCCCATCCCCCGCTCCGTGATCTGTTCGCCGAGCCACATCATGAACATCGTCCCCGACGTGAGGAACAGCACCGTGCTCATCGTGAAGGCGAACCCCTGGATCTCGAAGGGGACGATCGGCTGCCCTTCCAGCGTCAGGCTCGTCAGCCGCACGCTCACACCCCATCCCTGCAGCGCGGCCACGACCACGGTGCCGTACCGCGTGAGCTGGTTCAGCTTCTTACGCCCTTCTTCACCTTCTTTCGAAAGTTTCTGGAAGTACGGAACGACCGCCCCGAGAAGCTGCAGGATGATCGAGGAGCTGATGTACGGCATGATCCCGAGCGCAAATATCGCCGCGTTCTTGAACGCGCCGCCGACGAACAGGTCATACAGTCCGAAGAGCGTATTGGCGGCCTGGCTGGCTTCCGCCCGCGCCAGGAGGGGCGCGTCGACGCCCGGCAGTGTCACGTGGGCACCGATCCGGACAACGATCAGAAGCGCCGCGGTGAACATCAGCCGCGTGCGGAGCTCCTGTATCTTCAGGACATTGCGTATACTTTCGGCGATATTAGCCATTCGTCTTCGGAGTTGAGCTTATCGTCTGAGCCTTGCCGCCCGCGGTCTCGATTTTCCGGATGGCGGATTTGCTGAATGCGTGCGCCGCAATCTCGAGTTTCGCGGTGAGCTCACCTGTCCCGAGTACCTTCACCGGAACCGCGGAGCCTTTGACAACGCCGAGCTTCACGAGGAGCTCGGGCGTCACCAGTCCTCCCGCCACCTTCCCGTCGGTCGCGAGCTTCTGCAGCGTCTGGATATTGACCACCTGGTATTCCACCCTGAACGGGCTGTGGAAACCGCGCTTCGGGATCCGGCGGACGAGGGGCATCTGCCCCCCCTCGAACCACGCCCTGTGACGCGTACCGGAGCGCGAACCCGCGCCCTTGTGCCCGCGCGTGGAGGTCCCTCCGTGCCCCGAGCCCTGCCCGCGTCCGATCCGCTTCCGCTTCTTCCGGGACCCCGGGGCGGGCTTCATGTTGCTGAGTATGTCTTTTGCCATGGAATGTACCTTCGTTTCCTACTTGGTTGCTCGAGTGAAGCTCATGTCAGATTGCCCCGCTCATGAGCGGGGTCCCACAGAGCGGGACTTCGCTCAGCTCGCAATGACTTTAGACTTCTTCGACACGCACCAGATGGATCACCTGGCGGATCATCCCCCGGATCTGCGGCGTGTCGTTTTTGACAACCGAATAATTCGGCCGCCCCAGACCGAGCGCCTTTATCGTGCGCTTCTGCGGCTCGATCTGATGGATGATGCTCACGGTCTGCGTGATCTTCAGCTTCTTCGCCATGTGTCCGGCCCGTAATTCTTAGTTCGATGCAGGAGCCGCTGCGGCTCCGAACAGTTCGTGTATATCCATGCCCCGGCGCGCCGCCACGGTCTTCGCGTCCACAAGGCTGAGCAATGCCGACATCGTGGCCTTGACCACGTTGTGGGGGTTGGAAGAGCCCATCGACTTCGTGAGCACGTCGTGGACCCCGGCCGATTCAAGCACCGCGCGGACGCCTCCCCCCGCGATAAGTCCCGTTCCCGGCGAGGCGGGTTTCAGAAGCACGCGTCCCGCTCCGAACTTCCCTATCACCGGGTGCGGGATTGTCCCGTGCACGATCGGCACGAGGACGACGTTCTTTTTCGCGTCATCAACGCCTTTGGAGATCGCGTCCGCCACTTCGTTCGCCTTCCCGAGGCCGATGCCGACATGGCCCCTGCCGTCGCCGACGACGACGATAGCGTTGAAACTGAACCGGCGCCCCCCCTTCACGACCTTTGCGACGCGGTTGATGTGGACGAGCCTGTCTTTCAGCTCCAGTTCACTCGCTCTGATTCGTGCCAACGTTATTCCTCTTTTTCAATGATATGATCGCCGCCATCTCCTGCTGTCGGGAGAGGAGTCGAACCTCTACTCACGGCTCCAAAGGCCGCTGTCCTGCCATTAGACGACCCGACAAACGCCCGGGGCCCGTGTNNCTCGCAATGACGGGGGACTAAAACTTCAGGCCGCCTTCGCGCGCGCCGTCCGCCATGGCCTTTACCACGCCGTGATACAGGTAGCCGTTCCTGTCAAACACGACCTGTGTGATTTTCTGGTCGACCGCCTTCTGCGCCGCGATCTTGCCGACAAGCTTCGCCTTCGCGGCCTGNNGAGCGTTTTCCCCGTCGTGTCGTCGATGATCTGTGCGTAGACGTTCCTGAGGCTCCGGAAGACCGTCAGGCGCGGGCGCTCCGGCGTCCCCGTGATCCGGAGGCGGATGTGGACCTTCAGGCGACTCCGGTGCTCGGTTTTCTTCTTGGTGATCATTGCATCAACTCCCGGTCGATAACATTATGCTTTGGCACCGCTCGCGGCTGCAGCCTTGCCGGCCTTTCTGCGGATATACTCTCCTTCATACTTCACGCCTTTCCCCTTGTAGGGTTCCGGCGGCCGGAACGACCGGATCTTCGCCGCGACCTGCCCCACAAGCGCGCGGTCGATGCCGCTGACCGTGATGTTGTTCTGGGTCGGCGTCTCGATCTTGATTCCCTCCGGGGGGGCGAAAAGGATCGGGTGAGAGAACCCGAGGAGGAGCTGGAGCTTCTTCCCCTTGAGCTCGGCGCGGTAGCCGACCCCGACGAGCTCGAGCTTCCGCAGGTACCCGTCGGTCACCCCCTTGACCATGTTAGCCAGGAGTGCACGCCAGAGCCCATGCAGCGCGCGGTGGTGCTTCAGATCGGTGGGCCGGGCAACGAGAATCGTGTTCTCCTTGATCTCCACGGTGATATCGGGATGGACNNGACACGTTCTGCTCCTCCTTAGGTTACCAGACTTCGCAGAGCACTTCTCCACCCATCCTCGCGAGCCGCGCCTGCTTGTCCGTCATGAGTCCTTTCGGGGTCGAGATGACCGCCACGCCCAGGCCTCCCAGGACGCGCGGAATTCCGTCCGCATCCACATAGTGCCGCAGCCCGGGTCGGCTCACGCGCCGGAGTCCCGCGATGACCGGCTGTCCGTCGTTGTACTTCAACTGGATGCGGAGAACCCCCTGGGCCGACTCCTTGACTTCGGTGAAGGAGGCGATGAATTTCTGCGCGACGAGCAATTTTGTCAGCTCCCGCTTCAGCGTCGACGCCGGGACATCAACCCGCTTGTGCTTCGCCCGGATGGCGTTGCGCAGCCTGGTGAGATAATCGGCGACGGGATCGGTCATTGTCATGAGACTGCCTCTTCTGCAACTGACTGGAACAAAGTGTGAGTGTCCCGCCTCACCAGCTTGCCTTGGTGACGCCGGGGATTTTCCCATCGAGCGCGAGCTCGCGGAAAGCAATCCGCGAGATACCGAACTTGCGCATGAAGCTGCGCGGGCGACCCGTCACCACGCAACGGCTGTGCAGCCGTGTCGGGCAGCTGTCGCGCGGGAGCTGCCGCAGGGCCACGTAGTCCCCCTTCTCCTTCAGCTCTTTCCGTAGCGCCGCATATTTCGCCACCATGCGTTCACGCTTCGCCTGGCGGGCTTTCGAGCTTGTCTTTGCCATGCCTTGTAGGCTCCCCTCGGGTTAAGTTGTGGGCGTTTCCAGGACTTCCTGCCGCTTCACGAACGGCATCCCGAAGGCCTTCAGGAGCTCGTAGGCCTCCTGATCGGTCCTCGC
>PMND01000055.1:34268-48113 GCA_003161955.1 Ignavibacteriota bacterium
CTTGAAATTGGAGATGGATTTCTTGGCCCGCGTGATCACGACCTTCTGCCCGACGATGGCCTCCAGGTCGCGCGCGGCGGCCTCCACGAGCTTCGCATCCTGGGTCGCCTCCCCCACGCCGATGTTGATTGCAACTTTCTCCAGCCGCGGCACCTGCATCGGGCTCTTGTATTTGAACCGCTTGATCAGCAGGGGGATGACATCCCGCTTGTAGGTCTCCGCGAGCCGGGCGACAACGTGCTCCTTCGGCTTCCGCTCTTTCGGGGCCTTTGGCGTCTGCGGCGCGCCGGGCTCGCCTTTCGGCGGCTTCGGTGCTTTCGGCGCACCGGGTGCCCCCTTCGGCGTCTCCTTCTGCTTTGGAGACCCCTTCGGCGTCTCCTTCGGTTTCTTTTCTTTCTCGTCGCTCATGCCAGCTGCAATATCCTCGGGTTAAAGTGCGTTACATCGTTTCGCCGGTTGCCTTCGACACGCGCAGGCGCTTCTTTTTGCCGGTCGAGGGGTCGGTCACAATTTTCGTCCCTATGCGGGTGATCTCGTTGGTCTTGGCATCGATCAGCATCACGTTCGACACGTGGATGGGCGCCTCCCGCTGGACGATCCCTCCCTGCGGGTTTTTCTGGCTCGGNNCGGCTGTGCCGCTTCATGATATTGACCCCCTCGATGATCACCCGCTCCTTTTCCGGGTACACCTTCAGCACCTTCCCGCTCTTGCCGCGGGAGTTGCCGGCGATCACCATCACGTTGTCGTTTTTCCTGATCTTCATGCGTCTTCCTCGATTGGAGTTACAGGACTTCAGGCGCGAGCGAGACGATCTTCATGTATTGCTTTTCGCGCAGTTCCCTGGCGACAGGGCCGAATATGCGGCTCCCGCGCGGCTCCCCCTGTTCGTTGATCAGCACGGCCGCGTTCTCGTCAAACCGGATGAAGGAACCGTCCTTGCGACGGGTCTCCTTCTTGGTGCGGACGATGACCGCCCTGGCCACTTCCCCTTTCTTCACCGTCGCGCCCGGGATCGCGGTCTTTACCGCCACCACGACCACGTCCCCCAGTCCCGCGTACCGGCGGTCGGATCCGCCGAGCACCCGGATGCAGCGGACTTTCTTCGCGCCGGAGTTGTCGGCGACGACCAGGTTTGTTTCTTCTTGAATCATTGGTGGACTCCGTGTACGGGATTCACTTCGCCTTCTCCAGGATCTCGACCAGCCGCCAGCGTTTCAGCTTGCTCAACGGGCGCGTCTCCATGATCTTGACAGTGTCGCCGACGCCGGCGGCGCGCTTCTCGTCGTGCGCCATGAGCTTCGTCGTTCTCCTGAAGTACTTCCTGTAGATCGGATGAGGCACCCGGCGCTCGATCGCGACGACGATGCTCTTTTCCATCTTGTTGCTCACAACCTTGCCGACGCGGGTCTTCCGGCGCGCCGTGCGCTTGGCCTCTGGGGGTGTCCGGACTTCGTCACTCATTGTGTCTTCACCTTGTTGGTCGCTGGGGGTGCCGCCGCAGCACGCTGTTTCTCGTTGATGAATGTCTTGAGCCGGGCGATATCGCGCCGGACGGAACGGACCCGGATCGGACTTTCAAGCTGGCTCGTCGCAAGCTGAAACCTGAGGTTCCCGAGGCTCTCTTCTTCATCCGCGAGGCGCTTCCTGAGTTCGTCAAGTGAGAGGCCCTTGAGTTCGGCTGCTTTCATAGTACGTCCTTTCCTGTCACTTCCCTTCGTAGTCGGGTCTGACGCTGACGCGCGTCTTGATCGGGAGCTTGTGCGAGGCGAGCCTCAGAGCCTCGACTGCAGTCGCCCGCGTCGTGCCCCCCACCTCGAACATGATGCGGCCCGGTTTCACAACTGCCACCCAGTATTCCGGAGCGCCCTTCCCTTTCCCCATGCGCGTCTCCGCCGGCTTCTTCGTGACCGGCTTATCGGGGAAGATCCGGATCCAGACGCGTCCCTCCCTCTTCATCAGCCGCGTCAGCGTAACGCGGGCAGCCTCGATCTGGCGCTGCGTGATCCACGCGGGTTCGAGTGCCTTCAGCCCGAAATCACCGAAATCCACGCGGGAACCCCGGGTGGCTTTCCCCCGCATCCGTCCGCGCTGCGCTTTCCTGTACTTGACTCTTTTCGGCATCAACATGGGAGACTACTCCGTCGTTATCGCTTACTGTTGTCCCCGCCGGGGAGGGGCCTGCATGCTCTGCTGGCCGTCAAGCACTTCGCCCTTGCAGATCCAGACCTTCACGCCGATCGCGCCGTATACCGTCCGCGCGGTCGCGGTGGCATAATCTATTTCGGCCCGGAGCGTGTGCAGCGGTATGCGCCCTTCTTTGTACTGCTCGCGCCGCGACATCTCGGCGCCGCCCAGGCGCCCGGAAGTCATGATGCGGACCCCCTCCGCCCCCATCCTCATCGCGGCGGTGATGCCGTTCTTCATCGCACGGCGGAAGGCGATGCGCCCCTCGAGCTGCTGGGCGATGTTCTCCGCCACGAGGAAGGCGTCGAGCTCGGGGCGCTTGATTTCATTGATAAGTATCTTGACTTCCTTGTTTGTAATCTTCTTCAGCTCTTCTTCGAGCTGGGAGATCTCCTTGCCGCTCCTGCCGATGACGATCCCCGGCCGCGAGGTGTTGATCGTGATGACCGCCCGCTTCGGCGTCCGCTCGATCAGGATGCGCGAGATCCCGGCTTTCTTCAACCGGTTCCGGACGTAGTTCCGGATCGTCGTATCTTCGGCGAGCTTGCTCGCGAATGATTTCTCGTCATACCAGTTCGAATCCCACGAACGAATGATGCCCAGGCGCAGGCCGATCGGATTTACTTTCTGTCCCAAATATCCTCCAGGGTGAACATCCTACTTGGTGTCAGCGGCGGATTTCTGTTTCGCGCCGCTCTTTCCTGCCTTTGATTCCTTTGCAGGCTTTCCGGCCTTCTTCGCCTGCCTTGCCTGCTTTGCGTCTTTCTTCTCTTTCTTATCTTTCGCCGCCACAACGATCGTGACGTGATTCGAGCGCTTCCGGATGCGGAAGGCGCGCCCCATCGGAGCCGGACTGATCCGCTTCATCGTCATCCCGCCGTCCACGGACGCTCGCTTCACCACGATTTCATCCGGGTCCAGCCGCCCCCCCTCATCTTTGTTTTGCAGGTTTGAGACCGCCGAGCGGAGGACTTTTTCCGCCACTTTCGAGGCATGCTTCGGCGAAAAATGGAGTATATGAAGNNGCTTCCATTGCATCCTCCCTGGGGGGCCTATGACGCCGGTGTCGTGGTTTCTTCCTTCTTGATCCCGGGGTGGACGCGGAACGTCCGCGTCGGTGAAAATTCACCCAGTTTGTGCCCGACCATCCCTTCGTGGATATACACCGGGATGAACTTGTTCCCGTTGTGAACCGCGAACGTGTGGCCGACGAAGTCGGGGGTTATTGTCGACGAACGTGACCAGGTCTTGATGACCTTTTTCTGGTTCGACTTGTTGAGCGCTTCCACCTGTTCGAGCAGTCGCTGGCTGACGAACGGTCCTTTTTTCAGCGAACGGGTCATAGCGTGTCTACTTCCTCCGTTTCACGATATACTTGCTGGAGGGTTTTTTTCTCCAGCGGGTCTTCTTTCCCTTTGTGTGCCAGCCCCAGGGAGAGACCGGGTGGGGATTCCCCTGCGGGGATTTCCCTTCTCCGCCGCCGTGGGGGTGGTCGACCGGGTTCATCACAACCCCCCGCGACTGCGGGCGGATGCCAAGCCAGCGGGAGCGGCCTGCCTTGCCCACGCTGATATTCTCATGGTCGGAGTTCCCGACGTTGCCGATGGTGGCCAGGCATTCTGCAGGGACGTTCCGGATCTCGCCCGAAGGGAGGCGAAGCTGGGCGAATTTTCCCTCTTTTGCCATCAACTGTATGCTCGTCCCCGCACTGCGACCGATCTGGGCCCCCTTCCCGGGGCGCATCTCGACATTGTGCACGAACGTCCCGGCGGGTATCCCCGCAAGCGGGAGCGCGTTCCCCACCTTGATTTCCGCGTCCGGGCCGGAACGGAGGACCTCCCCGGTCTTGACTCCTTCGGGAGCGATGATGTACCTCCGTTCGCCGTCCGCATACTGGAGGAGCGCGATGCGCGAGGAGCGGTTCGGGTCATATTCGATCGCAATGACCTTCGCATCCATGCCGAACTTGTTCCGCTTGAAATCGATCACGCGGTAGAAGCGCTTGTGCCCGCCCCCCCGGTGCCGCGAGGTGATGCGTCCGGTGTTGTTCCTCCCCCCCGACTTGTGGAGCGGCTCGAGCAGGGCTTTCTCAGGACGCGACTTGGTGATCTCGTCAAACGCCGCAACGGACATCCAGCGCGTCCCCGGCGTCACCGGTTTGAATTTACGTATTGCCATGACTGTTCTTTCCTGGTATCAGACGTTCTGGAAGAACTGGATCTTGTCCCCGTCCTTNNTTGAATTTCTTTTCGACCGCGCGCGCGATCTCGATCTTGTTCGCGGAGAGCGTCACCTCGAAGGCATACTGCCCCTTCTCCTGGAGTGCGGTCATCTTCTCGGTGACGATCGGTCGTTTCAGTATGCCAGTCATGCTCGTCAGTTCTTGAATGTGTTCTGAAGGACCTCGACAGCGCTCTTCTGTATCAGGAGTATCTGGTTATTCACGATGTCGTAGGTGGAGGCCTTGTCCGCTTCCAGTATCCCCAGCTTCGGTATGTTCCTCCCCGATTTCACGATGTTGGCATCCGCCCTGGGGACGAGCATCAGCGTCTTGGCCGCGTGGAGCTCGAGCGCCTTCAGCACGGAGACCATGTCCTTCGTCTTCGGCCCGGGGAAGGTGAAGTCCTCCACGATCCTGATCTGCCCTTCCTTCGCTTTGTGCGACAACGCGGACTTCCGGGCAAGCTTCCGCAGGCCCGCCGGGAGGGTGCTCGAATAGTCGCGGGGCTTCGGACCGAAAATCGACCCTCCGCCCACCATGACCGGAGAACGCGAGGACCCCTGGCGCGCCTGTCCCGTGTGCTTCTGTTTGAACGGTTTCTTCCCCCCGCCGCGCACTTCCGCGCGCGTCTTCACCTTGGACGTCCCCTGCCGCTGGTTGTCCAGGTAGACGCGAACCGCTCTGTACATGGCGTCTTCGTTCGGCTCGATCCCGAATATGTCGGCGGAGAGCTTCACTTTCTCGCCGCTCTTCGTGCCGTCTTTTTTGTAGACATCCAGTTCCATCGCCGCACACTTTCTCTTGAGATTATTGAGCCTTGCGCTTGCGGATTTCGAGGTACCCGTTGATCGCGCCGGGGACCGAGCCTTTGAGGAGGAGGAGGTTCGAATCCGCGATGATCCCGACCACCTTCAGGTTGTGGACCGTCACCTGTTCGCCCCCCATCCTGCCGGCCATGCGCATCCCCTTGAATACCCGCGAAGGGTACGAGGATGAGCCGATCGAGCCCGGTGCACGCTCGCGGTCGCTCTGGCCGTGCGTCCGGAATCCGCCGCCGAAGTGGTGACGCTTGACGACCCCCTGGAATCCGCGCCCCTTGGAGGTGCCGATCACGGAGACCACGTCACCCTTCGTGAACACCGACTCCACCTTGATTTCCTGCCCGGGCTGGACTTCGGCCATCCCGGGTTCGCGGAACTCGCGGACGAGCTTCGCGGGCTTCACGCTGGCCTTCGCGAAATGCCCCTTCTGCGGCTTGCGGACAAGCCTCTCGCGCATCGGGTCGAACCCGAGCTGTACCGCCTCGTATCCGTCCCGCTCCTTCGTCTTGATCTGCGTGACGTAACACGGGCCCACCTCGATCACCGTGCACGGTACCACCTGACCAGAGTCGTCAAAGATGCTGGTCATGCCGATTTTTTTTCCCAGGAGTCCGTTCATGCGTTCATCCATTGTGAGAATACATCGCCGCGGGCCGACAGCTCCGCCGCCGGCACCGTCCCCGTTGCCGTGCCGCCCCGGCNNTTACACTTTGATCTCGACGTCGACGCCCGCGGGTAGATCGAGCTTCATCAGGGAGTCGACAGTCTTGTTGGTCGAGTTGAGTATGTCGATCAGCCGCTTGTGCGCGCGCGTCTCGAACTGCTCCCTCGACTTCTTGTCAACGTGAGGAGAACGAAGCACAGTATAGACCGTACGCTTCGTGGGTAACGGGATCGGGCCTGAGACCACAGCGCCTGTTGACTTCACAGTCTTGATGATTTTTTCCGCAGACTTGTCGATCAGGTTGTGATCGTATGACTTGAGCTTGATTCGTATCTTTTGCCCGGCCACGTTTGTCAGTACTCCATAGTAGTCACAGAGACAACGGGAAGCGCGCATCCTGTACGGAGGGCGCGCCCCTCACGAATGCAGCATTATTCGACGATTTTTGTCACGACACCGGCGCCGACGGTGCGGCCCCCCTCCCGGATAGCGAAGCGGAGCCCCTCCTCCATGGCGATGGTGCTGATCAGCTCCACGTTCATGCCGTCAACGTTGTCGCCCGGCATGATCATCTCCGTACCCGCCGCAAGCGTCGCCACGCCTGTCACATCGGTCGTCCGGAAATAGAACTGCGGCCTGTACCCGGTGAAGAACGGCGTGTGCCGACCCCCTTCTTCTTTTTTCAACACGTACACCTGCGCGAGGAACTTCTTGTGCGGGGTGATCGAGCCGGGCTTGGCGATGACCTGGCCGCGCTCCAGCTGCGTCTTTTCAACTCCCCGCAGGAGGAGCCCCGCATTGTCGCCCGCCTGGACCTCGTCGAGCTCCTTGCGGAACATCTCGGCGCCCGTCACGACGGTCTTCATGTGCGCCCCGAGCCCGATGACCTCCACCTCGTCGCCGACCTTCGCTCTGCCGCGCTCAACGCGTCCGGTGCCGACCGTGCCGCGTCCCGTGATCGAGAAGACGTCCTCGACCGGCATCAGAAACGGCTTGTCGATGTCGCGCGCGGGGACCGGAAAGTAGGTATCCACCGCATCCATGAGCTCCATGATGCACTTGAACGCCGGATCGTCCGGCTTGGAGTCGGGTTTGATCGCCGCTTCCATCGCCTTCAGCGCGCTCCCGCGTATGATCGGGATCTCGTCTCCGGGGTATTCGTATTTTTTCAGGAGGTCGCGAAGCTCGAGCTCCACGAGGTCCAGGAGCTCCGGATCATCCACCGCGTCCACCTTGTTCATGAACACGATCATGCGGGGGACGCCCACCTGATGGGCGAGCAGTATGTGCTCGCGCGTCTGGGGCATCGGACCGTCCGTCGCCGCCACAACGAGGATCGCGCCGTCCATCTGTGCCGCGCCCGTGATCATGTTCTTGACGTAGTCGGCGTGGCCCGGGCAATCCACGTGCGCGTAGTGGCGCTTCTCGGTCGAGTACTCGACGTGGGCCGTCGCGATCGTGATTCCGCGCTCCCGCTCTTCAGGGGCGTTGTCGATGCTGTCAAACGTACGGATCGCGGACAGCCCCTTCTTGGCAAGGACCATCGTGATCGCGGCGGTAAGCGTGGTCTTGCCGTGATCAACGTGGCCTATCGTCCCGACGTTCAGGTGTGGTTTGTTACGATTAAATTTCTCTTTTGCCATTTGAAGTCTCTCCTCTGGTATAGAAGGGGATGTGGGTGACGGCCCCGATCCTAAGCGGTCACTGTTTCTTTGCCCTTGAGCTTTTCAATAATCTGGTCAGAAACGCTTTTGGGTGTTTCATCGTAATGCGACAGCTCCATCGTGTAGATTGCGCGTCCCTGCGTCATCGAGCGGAGGGTGGTGGAGTAGCCGAACATTTCCGACAGGGGGACCGCCGCTTTGATGACCTGTGCATCCTTCCGGGGGTTCATTCCTTCGATCTTCCCGCGCCTGGAGTTAAGGTCGCCGATGACGTCTCCCATGTACTCTTCGGGAGTGACGACCTCCACGGCCATGATCGGCTCGAGAATCGCCGGGCTGGCCTTGCGCGCGGCCTCCTTGAATGCCATGGAGCCGGCAATCTTGAACGCCATCTCTGAGGAATCCACATCGTGAAATGAGCCGTCGTACAGTTTGACCTTTACGTCCTCCACCGGGTACCCGGCAAGCACACCGTTCTTCATCGCCTCAATGATGCCCTGCTCGACCGGTTTGATGTACTCTTTCGGCACGACCCCGCCGACGATCGCGTTCTCGAATTCGAACCCCTTCCCCTTCTCGTTGGGCTCCACCTCGATCCATACGTGACCGTACTGGCCGCGGCCGCCCGACTGGCGGATGAACTTCCCTTCCGCATGGACCTTCTTCCGTATCGTTTCCTTGTAGGCGACCTGCGGCTTGCCGATGTTGGCCTCGACCCGGAATTCCCTCTTCATCCGGTCGATGATGATCTCCAGGTGGAGCTCCCCCATGCCGCTGATGATTGTCTGCCCTGTCTCCACGTTTGTCGCCACGCGGAGCGTGGGGTCCTCTTCCGTCAGCTTCTGCAGCGCCTCCCCCATCTTCTCCTGGTCGGCCTTCGTCTTCGGCTCGATCGCCACGTGAATGACGGGATCGGGGAACGTCATCTTCTCGAGGATGATCGGATCGTCCTCGTCGCAGAGTGTGTCTCCCGTGCGCGTGCTCTTGAGTCCGACTGCCGCGACGATGTCCCCGGCGTAGGCCTCGTCGACGTCCTCGCGCGTGTTCGCGTGCATGCGGAGAATGCGGCTGATCCGCTCCTTCCTGTCCGACACCGAGTTGTAGACGTAGGAGCCGGACTTGAGCGTCCCCGAGTAGACTCGGAAGTACGTCAGCCGCCCGACGAACGGGTCGGTCATGATCTTGAACGCCAGAGCGGCGAACTGCCCCTTGTCGTCCACCTTCCGGGTCACGTGGTCGGTCAGGTTCATGTGGTGACCGGTGAACGTCCCCTCGTTCAGATCGTTGGGGGACGGGAGGTAGTCCACGATCCCGTCAAGGAGCATCTGCACCCCCTTGTTCTTGAAGGACGACCCGCAGAGCACGGGGATGATGCTGACCTTCAGGCAGGCGCTCCGGAGAACCGCCATGATCTCCTTCGGCGTAATTTCCTTTCCTTCCAGGTACTTCTCCAGGAGCGTGTCGTNNGTGGAATCCTTGTACATGATCGCCTTCATCGTCACGAGATCGATGATCCCCGAGAAGAGATCCCCTTCTCCGACCGGGAGCTGCAGCGGGACCGCATTGGCGCTGAGCCGGTCCTTGATCATCTGCACCACCCCGAGGAAATCGGCACCCACCCTGTCCATCTTGTTGACGAACGCCATCCGCGGAACGCCGTACTTGTCCATCTGGCGCCACACCGTCTCGGACTGCGGCTCGACGCCGCCGACCGAACAGAACAGGGCCACCGCGCCGTCCAGAACGCGGAGCGACCGTTCCACTTCCGCCGTGAAATCCACGTGCCCGGGCGTGTCGATGATGTTGATCTGGTTGTTGTTCCAGAAGCAGGTCGTGGCCGCCGAAGTGATCGTGATCCCGCGCTCCTTCTCCTGCTCCATCCAGTCCATCGTCGCCGCACCGTCGTGGACCTCCCCCATACGGTGGAGCACCCCCGTGTAAAAGAGGATGCGCTCCGTCGTCGTGGTCTTGCCCGCGTCGATGTGCGCGCTGATTCCGATGTTCCTTGTCCGTTCGAGCGGATACTGTCTCGGCATATGCTCCTGNNTCGCCGTTGGAGGCGGCGATAAACTCTGCGGCGAGCTTCTGCGACATCGATTTGTCTTTCCGGTCGCCGGCGTAGCCGATGAGCCAGCGGATCGCCAGAGCGACGCTCCGCTCGCCGCGGACCTCAGTGGGCACCTGGTATGTCGCCCCGCCAACGCGGCGGGCCTTCACCTCAAGCATCGGTCGCGTGTTGCTGACGGCCTTCTTGAAAACCTCGAGCCCCGTGCTCTTGGTCCGCTCTTCTATGAGCGCAAAGGCATCATACAGCACGCGGCGCGCCAGGTGTTTCTTCCCGGCTTTCATGATATTATTGATGAACTCTGAAACCAGGACATCCCCGTACCGCGGATCGGGGATTGTGACTCTGGGTGTCGATTTTTTCTTTCTCACGTCGTCGTCCGTTTTCCTGGAATGTCAGTTGCCGCTCCCCTCACAGGGAGCGTTACTTCCCGCGCTTGGCGCCGTACTTGGAACGCCCCTGCTTCCGGTCGGCCACGCCGGCGGTATCCAGCGTGCCCCGGATGATATGGTAGCGGACACCGGGAAGATCCTTCACGCGCCCGCCGCGGATCATCACGATCGAGTGCTCCTGCAGGTTGTGCCCCTCGCCCGGAATATAGGCGGTCACCTCCATGCCGTTGGTGAGCCTGACGCGCGCAACCTTGCGGAGCGCCGAGTTCGGCTTCTTGGGGGTTGTCGTGTAGACACGCGTGCAGACACCCCGTTTCTGGGGGCTGCCTCCCATCGCGGGCGCTTTGCTCTTCCATGTGACGCTGCGCCTGCTGTTTCTGACGAGCTGTTGGATCGTTGGCACGCGGACTCCTCGTAACTGCAATCGTGTGATGATTTTCGATAGAGCTTTTTAAGGTACGAAAAATGACTTGCTTTGTCAAGACATGGACGCCTTTACGGGGTGGCGAGTTTTTCCCTCGTCTTCGTCTTTTTCACCACGGGCGCCTCCTCCGGCGCCGGCGCCGGAACGCTCTCCTCGAGGAACGAAGGACCGTCCACCCTCAGGTCCCTGAAGTGCTTCAGGCCAGTCCCGGCCGGAATCAGGTGACCCATGATGACGTTTTCCTTGAGACCGAGAAGGTTGTCCAGCTTCCCTTCGATCGCGGCGTCGGTAAGCACCTTGGTGGTCTCCTGGAAGGACGCGGCCGAGATCCAGCTCTCCGTTGAAAGGGAGGCCGAAGTGATCCCGAGAAGGACCGGCTCCGACGTCGCCGGCTCCGCGTCCCGGTATTCGATCACCTTCTTCGCCTTCTTCCTGAGGTCGCCGTTCGTCTCGCGCACCTTCTTCTTCAGGCCAAGCTGTCCGTTTTTCAGTTTCGAGTCCCCCTTGCTGACGATGAGGACTTTGTCGCGGAGGCCGTCGTTCTCCTCCTCGAACTTCAGCTTGTCCACGTAGTCCCCCTCGAGGAACTTCGTGTCCCCGGAGTCGACGATGCGCAGTTTCTGCATCATCTGGCGGACGATGATCTCGATATGCTTGTCGTTGATCTTCACGCCCTGGATCCGGTAGACCTCCTGGATCTCGTTCACAAGGTACTCCTGCACGGCCGCCACACCCTTGATGCGGAGCACGTCGTGCGGGTCGATCGCACCATCCGACAGGCGTTCGCCCGCGCGGATGACGTCGTTGGCCTGCACGAGAACATGCTTGCCGAGGGAGATCGGGTACTTGCGGATGTCCTTGCCGTCGTGGCTCGTGACGATCACCTCCCGCGACCCCCGCTTCTGGGCGCCGAAGCTGACGATGCCGTCGATCTCCGACACCACCGCAGGGTCGTTCGGGCTCCGCGCCTCGAAGAGCTCCGTGACGCGCGGCAGGCCTCCCGTGATGTCGCGGGTCTTGCCGATGTCGCGCGGGATCCGCGCCAGCACGGTCCCGGCGATGATCTGCTGGTCATCGTTGACAACGATGTGCGCCCGTGTCGGGATGATGTACGCCCCGACCTTCCCCTTCTTGTTGTGGACCTCGAGCGTCGGGGCGAGCGTGCGGTCACGCGAATCGATGACGACTTTCTGGATGTGCCCTGTCTGCTCGTCGTCGATCTCGCGGAACGTCACGTTCTCTTTCAGCTGGTGGTAGTGCACGGACCCTGAATGATCGGAGATGATCACCGCATTGTACGGATCCCATTCGTAGATGATCTGCCCCTTCGCCACCTTTTCGCCGTCGCGCAGGAGCATTGTCGCTCCGTACGGAACGTCGTATTTCGTCAGCATGCGGTTGTCGTGGTCGAGGACGTTGACAACGCCGCTCCGCCCGGAGACGATAATCCTGGACCCATCGTCGTCCGGNNACCTCGAGGAATTTCACCCCCTCGTACTGCAGCGTCCCGTTGAACTTCGAGGAGACCTGCGACTGGGAGGCAATGAGGCTGGCCGTCCCCCCCGTGTGGAACGTGCGGAGCGTCAGCTGGGTCCCCGGCTCGCCGATCGACTGCGCGGCGATGATCCCGACCGTCTCCCCGGGCTGTATGAGCTTGCCCGTAGTCAGATTCCGCCCGTAGCAGAGCGCGCAGATGCCGCGCTTGGCTTCGCACGTGAGGACGGACCGGATCTCCACCGCTTCAATCGATGTCTCTGCGATCCGGTCGGCCCGCTCCTCATCGATCAGGTCGCCCGCGCGGACGAGCACCTCGCCCGAGATCGGGTCGGCAACCTCATGGACGGAGACCCGTCCCACGATGCGCTCTGCCAGGGGCTCTTTCACATCCTCCCCCTCCTTGAGAGCGCCCGTCACGACCCCGCGGATCGTGCCACAATCCAGATTGGTGATGATCGCGTCCTGCGCGACGTCCACGAGACGGCGGGTCAGGTATCCGGCATCCGCCGTCTTGAGTGCGGTATCCGCAAGCCCCTTCCTGGCGCCGTGGGTCGATATGAAGTATTCGAGGATCGAAAGTCCCTCGCGGAAGTTCGCAATGATGGGGTTTTCGATAAGCTCTCCGGTCGCCCCCGAGAGGCTTTTCTGCGGCTTCGCCATGAGTCCGCGCATCCCGGCGAGCTGGCGCACCTGCTCCTTGGAACCGCGTGCGCCCGAATCGACCATCATGTAGAGCGAGTTGAACCCGTCGCGGGAGTGCTGGAGAGATTCAAAGAGCCTCTCAGCAACCCGGTTGGTCACGCTTGTCCATATGTCGATGACCTTGTTGTAGCGCTCCCCCTTGGTGATGAAGCCGCGGATATACTGACTCTCCACCTCGTCCACGCTCTTCTGGGCCCGGCCGATGATCTCTTCCTTTTCCTTCGGGATGATGACNNTCGTCGATGCTCACCGAGAGCCCCCCCGCGGTGGCGTAACGGAACCCGATGTCTTTCAGCTTGTCCAGGAATTCCGCGGTCTTCAGGTTCCCGACCCTCCGGAAGGCCGACGCGATGATCTGCACCAGGCGCTTCTTGTTCAGGAGCTCGTTGAAGAACCCGATCTCCTTCGGCACGATCTGGTTGAATATCACCCGCCCCGTGGTGGTCTCCACGAGCTTCCCGTCTATCCGCACATTGATGCGCGCGTGGAGGCCGACCTTCCCGTAATTGTATGCGATGATCACCTCGGCGGGGGACGAGAAAATGAGTCCCTCCCCCGTGTCGCCGCTCTTCGACTTGGTGAGATAGTAGCACCCGAGGACCTGGTCCTGCGTGGGCGTCACGATCGGCGCCCCGCTGGCCGGGGAGAGAATGTTGTGGCTCGAGAGCATGAGTATGCGGGCCTCGAGCTGTGCGTCGAACGACAGGGGCACATGCACGGCCATCTGATCGCCGTCGAAGTCCGCGTTGAACGCCGTGCAGACCATCGGGTGGATCCTGATGGCCTTCCCCTCGACGAGGACGGGCTGGAACGCCTGAATGCCGAGCCGGTGGAGCGTCGGAGCGCGGTTGAGGAGCACCGGGTGCCCGTCAATGATGTTCTCGAGTATCTCCCACACCTCCGGGCCTTTTTTGTCCACCATCTTCTTTGCGCTCTTGACCGTCTTGACGATCCCGCGCTCGATGAGCTTGCGGATGATGAACGGCTTGAAAAGCTCGACCGCCATATCCTTGGGAAGCCCGCACTCGTGCAGGTGCAGCTCCGGTCCGACGACGATCACCGAACGGCCCGAATAATCGACGCGCTTCCCGAGAAGGTTCTGCCGGAACCGCCCCTGCTTCCCTTTCAGCATGTCGGAGAGCGATTTCAGCGCGCGGTTGTTGTCGCTCCGCACGGCGTTGACCCGTCGGGAGTTGTCGAAGAGCGAATC
>PMND01000101.1:0-411 GCA_003161955.1 Ignavibacteriota bacterium
CCACCAACGCCACGGTTGCGCAGTCGCTCTCCTCCCCGGAATTTGACTTCACGGGGGTCATGCCGGGGAAACTTTCCTGGTTCATGCGGAGGTCCTCGACGTTCTCCGCTTCCGTCATTGCCGAGTGCTCCACCGACGGCGGGGGTGCATGGGGAATCACGCTGGGGGATACGCTCCGTCCTGACGGGTCCGCTGGCTATGTGGAATCCGCGAGGGATCTTCCCCGTTCTCTTGCGGGGATGCGCCAGGTGAGGTTCCGCTGGCGCGTCATCCCTTCTTCAACCGGGAGTGCGGGGACGCTCAGGTTTGACGATATCAGCGTTACCGCCCATCCCGCGTTCGACCTGGCACTCCTCCGGTTGAGCGTCAGTCCTCCTTTTCCGCGGTTTTCGGACCCGGTGACGGTGACGG
>PMND01000101.1:460-67719 GCA_003161955.1 Ignavibacteriota bacterium
GAGATCGATGTCGCCTCACCTCCGGGAGGAGTGGTAATCAATGAGATTATGTTCGCCCCCTTCGCAGGAGAAGGGGAGTATGTCGAATTCCTGAACAACAGCGAACAACCCGTAAACCTGACCGGGTGGCGGCTCACTGCCGGGAGCGGGACCGCTGTGAATCCGAAAACGCTCGTCCTCCCCGGTGTCCGCTCTCCTCTTCTTCCGGGGAAATGCGCGGTTGTCGCGGAAGACTCCGGCGTGTTTCGTTTTTTTCCCTCTCTCTCCGGATCCGACACTGAAAGGGTTGTCATCCCCCGCGTCTGGGAGACCCGCCTTACAAATTCGGGGGAAGATCTTGTGCTGAAGGACCCCGGGGGCTCCGTTGCCGATTCTGTTTCCTATTCTCCCTCCTGGCACAACCCCGCCGTCATCGACCGGACAGGCCGGTCTCTGGAGCGGATACTCGGGTCGGGGCATTCCAACGATCCCGGCAACTGGTCCACATGCACGCTCCCGGAGGGGGGGACCCCGGCCAGGGGAAACAGTGTGGCACTCGCCCGCGCGTCCCCCGGGGGAGTCGTCTCCGCTTTCCCGAATCCTTTCTCGCCTGAAGGGGACGGTATCGACGATGCAACGTTGATCCGCTTCCAGATACCCCGCGGGGTGTGGTCGGTGTCGGTGAGGATTTTCGATGTCCGCGGGCGGGTTATCCGGACCCTGGCGACGTGCGCGCCTTCAACAGGTTCCGGGGAGTTTATCTGGGACGGGCGCGACCAGGAGAGGACAACCGCAAGAATCGGGATTTATGTCGTGTACCTCGAGGCGACTGACGCGGCACGACTCGCAAGCTTCACGGCCCGGGGAGTCGTTGTGCTTGCCCGCCGGCTTTGATAAACGATCACCAGCAGGTTGTTGAAGAACTGAGCCTCACTAAATGCGCTCCGGCACGTACGCCCCCTCCAGAATCCTCTCCATGTCATCCTTCCCCAGCCTGTAGAGGTGCCACTCTTTCATATACCTGGCCCCTGACCTTCTGTAGAAACTGATTGCCAGCTCGTTCCAGTCGAGCACAGTCCACTCCATCCGGCCGCACCCGCGGGCCCGGGCTTCACCGACAATGGCGGTGAAGAGCGCATACCCCGCCTTCTTGCCGCGGCACTCCGGCAGGACGAAGAGATCTTCCAGGTAGAGCGTCGGGAGGGCAAGGAAGCTCGAATATGTCTCAAGGACGAACGCGTACCCCGAAGGCTCTCCGTCCGACTCGGCGATATAACAGTCGATACGCGGCCGGAGGGAGAACAGATCGGTGAGGAGCCTCTTCCTCGCTTCCTGATCGGGAGGGGTGAGCTTCTCATACGCCGCCAGCGCTTCGACGAGTGAGAGTATCAGAGTGCCGTCGGAGGGAAGGGCCTTGCGGACCGTTGTGCTCATCATACACCTTTCGGGAAGTGAACCAGAATGTCGATGCGAGGCAGTGCCTGAGGTGGGGACCGGTGTCCGCTGATGGCCGGACGACTATCAGCAGATCCTCGGGAGCTGCTCCCCCGAGAGCATGTCCACCACCCGCGTTCCGCCGATCCGGCTCTTCATCACCGCAACCCCCGGATGGTCGCCGACCACCTCGCCGATNNTCGTTCAGAAGAATCCCGTGCCGGGATGACTGGGCGATCTCATTCACCGCGCTCGCCACTCCCCCCCGGGTCGGATCCCTGAGGACGTGGAGGTCCCTCCCCGCCTTCAGTATCTTCTCTACAAGCCCGTTCAACGGGGCCGTATCGCTCCTGATTTCGGTTTCGAATTCGAGCCCTTCCCGCACCGACATGATCGCGATGCCGTGCACGGCGATCGGGCCGTTGACGATGATCTTGTCCCCCGGCCGGGCGTTCTTCGGATCGATATCCGAGGCGGCCTCGACGGCGCCGATCCCCGATGTGTTGATGAATATCCCGTCCCCCTTCCCCCTGTCAACGACTTTGGTATCCCCCGTCACCAGCCTGACGCCGGCTCTCTCCGCCGCCCCCTTCATGGAGAGAACGATCCTCCACAGATCGTCCATGGGGAAGCCCTCCTCGATGATGAATGCGGAAGAGAGATAGAGAGGTTTCGCGCCGCACATGGCGAGGTCGTTGACCGTCCCGTTCACCGCCAGCTCGCCGATGTCCCCCCCGGGAAAGAATATCGGGTTGATCACGTAGGAGTCGGTGGAAAACGCCAGCTTCATGTTTCCCGCCTGGAACACCGCTCCGTCGTGGAGCGCTCCGAGCATGTCGTTGTCGAACTGTGAGACGAACATCTTTTGTATCAACTGCTGTGTCAGCTTCCCCCCGCCTCCGTGCGCCATGAGAACGCTCTTGTATTCCGTCAGCGGGATCGGGCAGGCAAGCCCGGCGGATAAGTCAGCGGTCTGTTTCACGATTGTCTCTCCCCCCGGTATTCCCCGAAATGATAGTACGCCGCGCACGCCCCCTCGGACGAAACCATCGGGGCCCCCAGCGGGTGCTCCGGCGTGCATTGAATGCCGAATGCGCTGCACTCGTCCGGTTTCTTCAGTCCCTGCAGTATCGAGCCGGCAATGCAGAGGGGGGATTCCTGCGTCCTGATTTCCCCCACGTCAAAAATCTTCTCGGCGTCATACCCCGCGTACTCGTCCCGGAGCGCATAGCCGCTCATCGGGATCACTCCGATCCCGCGCCATGCCCTGTCGGAAACGCGGAACACCTCCCTGAGAAGGTTCTGTGCCGGCACGTTTCCCTCCCGCCGGACCGCACGACTGTACTGGTTCTCCACCCGGCTCCCCCCCTCTTCAAGCTGCCTGACAGTCATGTAGATCCCCTGGAGCAGGTCGAGCGGTTCGAAACCTGTCACCACGATCGGGACATGGTACCGTTCGGCGAGCGGGAAATATTCTTCATACCCCATGACCGTGCAGACGTGCCCCGCCGCGAGAAATCCCTGCACCCTGTTTGCGGGGGAGGAGAGTATTGCGTTCATGGCGGGGGGGACGAGCACGTGGGAGCAGAGGAGCGAGAAGTTCTCCATGCCCAGCTTCTTCGCCTGGTAGACCGCCATGGCGTTGGCGGGGGCCGTGGTCTCGAACCCCACGCCGAAGAAGACCACTTTCATGTCCGGGTTTTCGCGGGCTATTTTCACCGCGTCGAGCGGAGAATAGACCATCCTGACCTTTCCCCCTTCGGCTTTGACCGTGAGGAGGTCCTTCGTCGAACCCGGGACGCGGAGCATATCGCCGAAGGAGGTGAATATGACGTCGCTGCGGGAGGCGATTGCTATCGCCTTGTCGATGATTTCCAGGGGGGTGACGCAGACGGGGCAACCGGGACCGTGCACCAGCGTCAGCCCGGGCGGGAGGAGGGACTCGATGCCGTACTTGACGATTGTGTGTGTCTGGCCGCCGCAGATCTCCATCACGGTCCAGGTCCGGGTCGTGATCCGGTGTATCATCTCCGCTGTTTTCTTCGCGGCGTCACCGTCCCGGTATTCATCGATGAATCTCATGATTCATCCCCGTCCAGTTCCCCCATCTCCTTGAACATTTTCAGTGTTTCCAGCGCTTCCGCTTCGTCGACAGTGCTGAGCGCGAAGCCGACGTGGACGATGACATAATCACCGACACGGGCTTCCGGAAGCCATTCGAGGCAGACCTTCTTCTGCGTACCGCCAAAGCTCACGGTTCCCATGACGGGAGACCCGCTCCGGTCGATGTCCAGCACTTTCCCGGGGATTGCCAGGCACATATATTCCCTCCCTCCTGTTTGTCGGCGACTCACGCGGATCCGGGCGTCCTCCCCGGCCTCTCCGTTATGGCATCGCCTGTTCTTTCAGCATCCGTTCTGCCGCGACAGCGATCTGGCCGAGAGCAATTCCTCCGTCGTTCGGCGGAACACGCTGGTGCCAGTATGGCCTGAAGCCCTCCTCCCGGAGCCGGTGGACGACCCGTTCTGTGAGGTAGCGGTTCTGGAAACACCCTCCGCTCAACACGACCCGGTTCTCGCCGATCCTCCGGGCGACTTCCACCGCCGCTTCCGCCAGTCCGTTATGGAACTTTGCGGCAATCACCGCCCCCTCCGTCCCTCCCTCCATGTCCCTCAGGAGAGCCGTCACCATGGGAGACCAGTCCACTGTCCAGCGAGGCCGATCTTCACCAGATCCCGGCGCCTGCGGCGCCGCAGGCGCCGCGGATTCCGTTATGTCGAACCGGTATTCCCGGTCCCGGTCTTCCCCCAGCGCGAACTCCAGCGCCATTGCGGCCTGCCCCTCGTATGAACTCACCTGCTGCAACCCGGCGATGGACGCGACGGCGTCGAAGAGCCTCCCCGCGCTTGTCGTGTACGGCGCATTCACCCCGCGCTCGAGCATGGTGCGGAGGACGCTCAGCTCATCGCCGGTGAATGACATGAGCGGATGCAGGTCACGCCGCCGGAAGATCTCCGGGCCGAGCATCTCGAAGAGGAGCCCGAGGGCCTGCCGGCGGGGTTCCCTGATGGCTTTCTCACCCCCCGGCAGGGGGAACCTTCTCAACGCGGCGGCACGCTCGAACGATGCGCCGTCGGTCAGAAGGAACTCTCCCCCCCAGATCGTCCCGTCGGTTCCGTACCCTGTCCCATCCCATGAGATGCCGAGGACCGTCCCCCGGAGTCCGTTCTCCGCCATACATGAGGCAACGTGCGCGTGGTGATGCTGGACTGTGATGAGAGGAAACCCGGCGGACTGCGCAAACCCTGTTGAAAGATAGTCGGGATGCATGTCAGATACAACACGCACCGGCGTCACGGAGAACATGGAGAGCATGTCTCTCACCCCCCGGTGAAAGGCATCAAGGGACTCCTTCGTCTCGAGGTCGCCGATGTGCTGGCTGATGAAAACGTTCTCCCCTCTGGAGACCGCGACGGTGTTCTTCAGATGCGCCCCGACGGCAAGCAAGTCCGGCGCCCGGAATCCCAGCCTGATGGGAAGGGGGGAGAAGCCGCGCGCCCGCCGGGTGACGAGTTCGCGGCCGAGCATGAACCGGACGATCGAATCGTCCGCGTGACGGACAATCGGGCGGTCGTGGACAAGAAACGCGTCGGCGATACCGCCGAGTCTCCGGACGGCTTCCTGCTCATCGGTGCAGATCGGCTCGTCGGTGAGGTTTCCCGACGTGGCCACGACGGGAACGCCGATCTCCCGGAGGAGGATGTGATGGAGCGGGCTTGAAGGAAGCATGATGCCCAGGAACGGATTCCCGGGCGCGACAGGGGATCCGGGACGTGTCACCGCGTGCTGAAATACTCCCCCATTTTTCTTCAGGAGCACGATCGGCGATTCGGGGGAGACCAGCGCCCGTTCCTCAAGTGGCGACACCTCACACAGGCTCCGCACGGTCCCGATGTCGGGCGCCATCAGCGCGAACGGCTTCTCTTCGCGGTGCTTTCTGCCGCGCAGCCGGTTCACGGCGTCGTCATTTCCGGCGTCCACGAGGAGCTGAAACCCGCCGATCCCTTTGAGCGCGACGATCCGGCCTTCCCTGATCATCCGGGCCGCCTGAAGCAGGGCGTCATGATCCCGAGCACCGGGGTTTCCACGGTCATCCCACAGGGCGAGCCTGGGGCCGCACGCCGGGCAGGCGATCGGCTGAGCGTGGAACCGGCGGTCCGCCGGGTCCGCGTACTCACGTCGGCAGTCGTCGCACATCGGGAATGACTTCATCGACGTGTTCGGCCGGTCGTACGGGAGCGACTCGATGATCGTAAATCTCGGCCCGCAGTTCGTGCAGTTTGTAAATGGATACATGTACCTGCGGTTCGCGGGATCGACGATCTCCGCGAGGCATTCCGGACAGGTCGCGATGTCCGGGAGGACAAGCCCGCCGGATTCTCCGGATGAGGTGCTTTCGAGAATTTCGAACGACGGAGAGCCGCACGGGTCGAGAAACGTGCATTCCATGCTCTGGACCGACGCGAGGCGCGGTTTCTCTGCACCGACCCGGAGTATGAATGTGTCGAGCGATTCCCTGTCACCTTCCGCTTCGATAAATACCCCCCCGGGAGAATTCAGCACCCATCCCCCCAGGCGCATTTCCGATGCGAGCCGGTAGACAAAGGGGCGGAAACCGACCCCCTGTACCGCACCGCGTATGGCGATATGGACACGTGCGTTCACGCGTTCAAAGTAGTGATAAAGAGTGAATATTCCTCCCCGGCCACTCAGCCGGCGGCAGGGGACGGGGCGAGGTCGAGGAGGATCCCGGCGGTTGTCTCCCCGGTGAGGAGTTCAGAGATGAGGAGCACGCAGTAGTCAGTCATCCGGAGCGTCTGTGCGCTCATTGTTTCGCCGAACCCGCATTCGGACGCGGGAATCTCCACGAGGAGTGCTTCCTGCGGGGCATGTCCGTACAAACCGGAGCAGAGCGCAAGGACCCCGGCGGGGGAGAGGGCATGCCCTTCCGCGCCATGCACGCTGCGGGCGGGTGATACCCGGGTGACACAGAGGGTCGATGTCCGCACGCTGGCGTCCAGAAACACGGCGAGGTCGCATGAGGCCAGTTGTTCCGCCAGCTCGGGATGGAGTTCCTGCACCGCCACGACGTTCGCCCCCGGGAAGTCCCCTGCGAGCATTTCCGCGGCGGCCACGCCGGCCCCGTCATCGCCCCGGAGCGTGTTGCCAAAGCCGATGATGATCGTCTTCGTCATCGTCTCAGCTCGCTGACGACCGTCCCTTCGCAGTCGAGGAGCTGCACGTGCAGGGGCATCCGGCCCGAGGCATGCGTCGAGCAGGAGAGGCAGGGGTCGTAGCACCGGATCCCCGCTTCGATCCGGTTGAGGATCCCTTCGGTGATCTTGTTCCCGTCCATGTACTGGATCGCGAGCTGGCGCACCGTCCGGTTCATGGCCAGGTTGTTCTGGGCGGTGGCGATGATCAGATTCACCTTCTCGAGTACGCCGTTTTCGTCCACTTCGTACCTGTGGAAGAGTATGCCGCGCGGGGCTTCGCTCGCCCCGATCCCGAGGCGCCTGTTGATCATCGCCCTGGCCCGTATGTTCGTGCCGAGCATCGCCGGATCGTGCAGGAGCATCTCCGCCTTCTCGACCGCGAAGAGTATCTCGATGAGCCGTGCGTAGTGGTAGTAGAACGAATTGTTCACCGCCTCGGCGTTCCCGGCCATGGCCTTGAACACCTTCCGCTCCGCCTCCGCCAGGGGGGTATCGATGTAGTCGCAGATGTTCACGCGGGCGAGCGGGCCCACGCGGAACATCCCCTTCTGATACCCCAGCGGTTTGTAGTACGGGAATTTCAGGTACGACCAGCTCTCGGAAGCTTCCCCGATGTAGTCGTCATACCGGTGGATGTCGATCTTGTCCGCGATGATGTTCCCGCTCCCGTCCATCACGCGGATCGTCCCGTCGTAGTATTCGAGCGCGCCGTCCGGCGCCACGAGCCCGACGAACATCGAGCGGAAGCTGCCGAAGTTGGGGATATCCGCGGCAAACTCCTGGTGGATCGATTTGAGCGTCTTCAGCGCGAGCAGTGCGGTCTCCTTCGCCTCCGGTATCAGGGCCAGGAGATGGTCCCTTTTCGCGGCGTCGAACGGCTCACGGACCCCCCCGGCGACAGCCCAGGGAGTGTGAATTTTTCTGCTGCCGAGCACCTCGATGATCTCCTGCCCGAATTTCCGGAGCCGGATCCCGCGGCGGGCGAATTCCCTGTCCTTCGTGATCAACCCGAATATGTTGCGTGTCGCGGGGTCGGAGTCGAACCCGAGAAGGAAATCGGGGGAAGAAAGGTGGAAAAAGCTGAGGGCGTGCGACTGGATCCACTGCGCCAGCGTAATGAGGCGCCGGAGCTTCTCCGCCGTTTCGGGGATCGTGACCGCGAGGATGTCGTCCCCCGCTTTCGCGGATGTGATCAGATGGCTTGTCGGGCATATGCCGCAGATCCGGGAGGTGATTCCACCCATCTCCCACATGAGACGCCCTTCGCAGAACTTCTCGAACCCCCGGAACTCGTTCACGTGAAACCGGGCGTCTGTCACGTTCCCCCGCTCATCCAGCTGGATCGTGATCTTCGCGTGCCCCTCGATGCGTGTAACGGGAGATATCGTTATCGTCTTTGACATTCTATCCTCAGTGATTTCGTCCCCGCGGAATCGCGCTTTTCAAAAGCCCACCCTTCGCCTACCCGTACCTCAGATAGACGTTCGAGAGCGCCGGGATCTTTCCCTCCAGCAGCTGGCTCACGGCATACCAGATCTGGTCTGCGGTCGGCGGACAACCGTGAATGAACGCATCGACCGTGATGATCTCGTGCAGCGGCCGGGCCGTTGTCATCAGCTCCGCGATCGTCGGGTAGTCCCGGGGGATCTGCGGGGTGATGTCGGCGAGCTGCACATAGGAACGATCCAGGACTGCTTCGCGCGTCAGGCTGTTCCTCATGGCGGTCACATTGCCCGTCACCGCGCAGTCGCCGAACGAGACCACGATCCGGGAATTTCGCCTGATCAGGTGCGCCATCTCTTCATGTTCCGTGTTCGCGACCGCCCCCTCCACCAGCGTCACGTCGACGTTCCCGGGGAAATTCTTGATGTCGATGATCGGCGAATACACCAGGTCCATCTTATCCGCAAGCTCGATCAGGCGCTCATCCATGTCGAGGAACGACATGTGGCAACCCGAACAGCCCCCCAGCCACGCAGTAGCGACTCTCGGTTTCATTGTCGGCTTTCCCTTCTTACTCTTCGTCCGAATCCAGGTTGACCCATTCCCGTTTCTGCCGGGCGGTGACGATGTAGCGCAGGAAGTCGGTCTTCTTCTCCATCTCCGACACGGCTTCCCCTTTTTCGATCAGTGCGCCCGTCGGGCAGACAAGAACGCATTTCCCGCACGAAGTGCAGCTTTCCGACGTCCCCCACGGCTGATTCAGGTCGGAGATGATCTCGCAGTCAATTCCCCGTCCCGCGATGTCCCACGTGTGTGCCCCCTCGACTTCGTGGCAGACCCTGACGCAGCGCGTACAGAGTATGCACCGGTTCCTGTCGATGATGAAGTTCTCGTGCGACGCGTCGAGTTCCTTCTTCGGGTACAGGTACGGGACGCTGACGTGCGTCAATGCCGTCTCGTACGCCATGTTCTGGAGCTCGCAGTGGTTGTTGACGACGCAGACGGCGCACTGGTGGTTCCCTTCGGAGGCGAGGAACTCGATGATCATGCGCCGGTATTTCCTGAGCCGTTCGGTGTCGGTGGAGACCACCATTCCCTCCCGCGGTTTGGTCGTGCATGCGGGGAAGAGCCTGGGGGTTCCTTCGATCTCGACCAGGCAGAGCCGGCAGGCTCCCACGTCGGAAAGACCGTCGAGGTGACACAGCGTCGGTATCCTGATCCCGTGCTGCTCTGCGATCGCGAGGAGGCTCTCGTCGTCTTTGCCGCTGACGTGTTCGCCGTTGATTGTGAGCGTGAGTATGGCCATGAGCGTTCCCTGTTACTGCGCTATTGACTTTTCGTTGGCCGTGCCCGAGGGCACGTACCCTTCCGGTGCGTGGAGGAGCTCCGTGTATTCATTCCGGAAGAACCGGAGCGTGGAGAGCACGGGGTTGGGGGCGGATTGTCCCAGCCCGCACAGGCTCGTGTCCTTCACCATCTGGCACAGCTCTTCCAGGAGCGCCAGGTCGTCCGTCGTTCCGCGTCCCTCGGAGATCTTCTCGAGCAGCCCGTGGATGTGCACGGTGCCCACGCGGCAGGGGACGCATTTGCCGCACGATTCGTCCACGCAGAATTCCATGAAATACTTCGCCACGTCGACCATGTTCGACGTGGAATCCATGACGATCAGACCGCCGCTCCCCATGATGGACCCGACGGTCGCGAGCGATTCATAGTCGACGGGGAGGTCGAGCGACTCCGCCGGGATGCATCCTCCGGACGGCCCGCCTGTCTGCGCCGCTTTGAACGTCGTGCCTTCCGGCGTGCCTCCCCCGATGTCGAATATGATCTTCCGCAGCGGGATCCCCATCGGTACTTCGATCAGACCCGTGTTCCGGATCTTTCCGGCGAGCGCGAACACTTTTGTCCCCGTACTTTTCGGGGTCCCGATCGCCGCGAACCATGCGCCCCCTTTCCGGATGATCGGAGCGATGTTTGCGAACGTCTCGACATTATTGATGAGCGTGGGGGCTCCCCAGAGCCCTTTTTCCGAAGGATACGGCGGGCGGGGGCGGGGCCTTCCCCGTTTCCCTTCGATGGAGCGTATCAACGCGGTTTCTTCACCGCACACGAATGCGCCCGCGCCGATCCTTATGTCGATGCGGAAATTGAACTGCGAATCAAAAATCCTGTTCCCGAGGAGACCTGCCCTTTCCGCATGCTTGATGGCCAGCCGGAGCCTTTCGATGGCCAGGGGGTATTCCGCCCGTACATAGATGAAACCCTGGGAAGCCCCGACGGCGTACCCGCCGATCGCCATCCCTTCCAGGACGCGGTGCGGATCGCCTTCGAGGACGCTCCTGTCCATGAACGCGCCGGGATCCCCTTCGTCGGCGTTGCACACAACGTATTTCTGTTCCCCGGGTGCTTTCCGGACTATCCCCCATTTCAGGCCGGTGGGATACCCCGCCCCGCCGCGTCCCCTGAGCCCGCTTTTTCGTATCTCTTCCACCACTCCCGCCGGCTGCAATTCCGTGACGGCTTTTGCGAGCGCTTCATACCCCCCGGCGGCGATGTAGTCGTCGATTTTTTCCGAATCCGTCGTCCCGCAGTTCTCGAGGACGATTTTCACCTGCGAAGCGAAAAACGGGTCGGTCGTGTCGACGAGGTTTTCCGCGACTTTCTTCCCCTGCACGATGTGCTCCTCGATGATCTTCTCCGCGACCGCCACGTCCACCCGCTGGTAGAGCGTTCCGTCCCCGACGATCCTGACGAGCGGTCCCTCGCCGCAGAGTCCCATGCAACCGGTCCCTGCCAGCTCGACCTCATTTTCCAGATTCCGGGCTTTGAGTGCTTTTGCAAGCGCCTCGTGGACGGCGATTCCGCCGCACGATGCACACCCCGCGGCGGAGCAGTACGTGATGCGGTGCCGGAAATTCCCCTGGCGCGCCCGCTCGGTCTCAGCGACTTCCCTCAGTTCTTCGACAGTCATGCCGCCACCTCCGCGGGGGCGGTCTGCCACTCCCCGATTTTCCCGACGGCCGTTTCAGGCGTCAGCTTCCCCGCCACGGCCTCGTCCAGCACGGCAACAGGCGCGCGTCCGCATGATCCGACGCATCGTGCAGAGACGAGAGATATCTGGTTGTCGGTCGTGGTCTGGCCGAATTTGACTCCGCAGTGGTGTTCCACCGCCTTCTGGATCGCGGAGGCCCCCTTGACGTAGCAGGCCGTCCCCGTACAGAGGACAAACGTGTGTCGCCCCTTCGGCTTCAGCGTGAAGAAATGGTAGAACGTCGCGACGCCGTAGACGCGGCTCAGCGGGAGCTTCAGGCTCCGTGCGACGTATATGAGCAGATCGTTGTCGAGGAAGCCGAATATCCCCTGAGCGACGTGAAGAACCTCGATCAGGGCGTCGCCGCGCGACTGGTGTTTTGTGATTGCGCGGTCCAGCAGCTTGAACCTGTTATCGCCGCTCGGGTGAGTTTTCTCTTGAGTTGTCGGAGGCATATCATTGCACGTTGGAAAAGACAGGCGTCGCAGTATGCGCCGCGCTGCAGTTCTTATCGCAATGTGTGTGCCATCGGATAAGAAGGCAGATTTTGACTCATATCGGCACCGGTGAGCCTGGGGGATTTTCAAATCTGGGAAGGAAGAGGCGCGGATTCCCGCCTGCGGAAAACGCGGGGAAAAGAGCAATTGTGCCCGGGGACCGTGGAACTCCCCGTGGAAGTGTCAGATTTTCCCGGCAGCGGTACGGGCCAGGAGCCAGTCGCACCACGCAGGGATCCCCGCTCCCGTCGTGCAGGAGGTCTCGAAGACCGCGAGCGACGGGTTGATGCGGAGCGCGTTGGCGCGGAGCGTTTCGATGCTGCAGTTTACGTAGGGGAGAAGGTCGATCTTGTTGATGATGAGGACCGAAGAGTTCCTGAACATCGCCGGGTACTTCAGTGGCTTGTCGTCCCCTTCGGTCGTGCTGGCGACAACGACTTTCATCGCCTCGCCGAGGTCATAGTTCGAGGGGCAGACGAGGTTGCCGACGTTCTCGATGATCAGGAGACTGATATGCGGGAGGTCGATGTTTCCCAGCGCATCGTGGACGAGGTTCGCCTCGAGGTGGCAGCCTCCCGCGGTCACGATCTGGACGGCGGGGACATTGTACTTCGCGATGCGCTGCGCGTCGAAGTCAGTCTGCACGTCCCCCTCGATCACCGCCACGGCCAGCTTTCCCGCCAGGTGTTCGAGCGTTCTCTCCAGCAGGCTCGTCTTCCCTGCGCCGGGAGAGCTCACGACATTGATCGCGAATATTCCGTGCCGTTCCAGGAGCGCCCGGTTCTGGCGGGCCAGCTCGTCGTTTTTCTCCAGGACTTTCCGCTCTATCGTGATGACGCTCATCGGACCCCCTCGTTCTCTTCCACCTCGATGTCCCGCACCTGCATCTCCCTCCCCGAGAGGATCGTCAGGGATCTGCTTCCGCACGCGGCGCAGGCGAAGAGCGTCGGCTCAATGTCCGTATCACCCCCGCAGTCGTTGCAGTGTGCCCTCAGCGGGACGTGCTCGATCTCCAGCAGCGCCCCCTGGAGCGGCGTCCCCTCCGTTATCGCCCCGAAGCAGAACTCCAGCGAATCGGGGACGACCCCCGCCATCGCGCCCAGAGTCAGCCTGACGCTCCTGACGGAGACACCCTCTTCCCTGGGCAGGTGCTGGAGGACGATGTCGACGATGCTCTGGGCTATCGAGAGTTCATGCATGATTCAAATGTACGGGATCGCCGGCCGAGAGGCAACCGGCCGGGTCGGCCTTACGACCGGTCTTTCTTCTTCCTGTTCCTGGAAAGAGCCACGCCGCCGAACCCCCCGATGACGGCGACATAAAACCCCAGATCGTACCACCAGCCGGTGTTGTACATCTCATAAATTCTGACGTCGGGCCTGAAGAATCCGACGATGAGCGAGACGGGGGCAATCCACCCGTGCCAGAGCCCGGAGAAAAAGCCGGCCGGTTCCTTCGGGGTGTATATGTTTGTCCCGGGGAAGCAGCCGCTTGCTGCGACGGCGAGTGCCGCCGCAAGGAGGAACACGCATGCAATCTTCATTGTGGTCTCATTGTTTGTGTGAGAAGGTCCCTCAGTATTCCCTTTACCGCTGAAACGACCGCCGGGATCGCAGCGCTCACGGCCGGAGAGAGCTCTGTCTTCATGTCGTTCAGGTCGCCGATCGACACAGTCAGGAGGTGGATGTCGGGGAGTGTTCCGGTGAGTATCGCGGATTCGATCAGGTCCCTGAGCCCGATGTCGTGGGCGCTCAGCGCGCGGGGAAAATCGCTGGCGAACCTCGGGCGCAGCACGCGCACGGTGCCGGGCGAGCCGCCGTCCATCGTCGCATCGATCAGGAGGACGGTCGGGTAATCCTGGAGGCAGGAGAGGAGATGAAATCCCCCCGTCCCCCCGTCCAGAAGTGTCACACCGGATGGAACCGGTTCCTTTTCGAGCGCCTTGATGGCGTGGACCCCCACCCCCTCGTCCCCCAGGAGGTAGTTGCCGATGCCCAGAACGAGTATGGAGGGGGGAGGAGCCATGGCGGTGGGAATAATACGGAACGCCGGGACAAAAACAAAAAAGGGCGGCCCGGAATCCCGGACCGCCCCGGTGGGTGGTTGTGAGCTATTTCTGCCGCTTCTCCACGAACTTCCAGCCTCCGGCCATCGAGGAGATGACGCCCCGTCCCTCGACATAGTCATGGTAAAAGACCAGGTAGACATGGATCATCGCGAAGATTACGAAGAACCACATCATCATGTGATGCCACTGGCGCACCGCGAAATCCCCACCCATGAGCGGGACGATCCAGGCGAACAGTCGCGGGAGCCATGAGTCGCTCATCGCGGCGTACAGCCCGAACCCGGTCACCGACTGGAAGAGGAACGCCAGGAACGTCAGGAAGTAGGTGAACCCTGCAAGCGGATTGTGCCCGATTGATTCCAGGGGCGTGGTGGTCGCCTGCAGTATGTCCACCTTGAGGACGTCCGCGGCTTCCCGCAGCTGCTCTTTCCGGAAGGGGAGGAAGTTCTGCCACCGGGCGAACACATTCCCCACGAACCCCCAGTAGATGCGAAAGAGAAAGTTAAAGAAGAAGAGGAACGCTGCAAGGAAATGGATGAACCGCACGGTTCCGAACCAGTAGCTGTAGGATGCCTCCGCGGCGTTCACGAACGCCAGCGGCTTGCCGATGATGTAGCCCGTCACGGCGAGCGCGAGGACGGCCAGGGCATTCAACCAGTGATAGAATCTCACCGGGAGCTGCCACACGTACACGCGGCGTATGGATATCTGTTCCATTGTGGCCTCCTAAAACGTGTCGATCTGGTGGACGTATGTCCCCCGCTCGTCATACAGGTGCACCGCACAGGCGAGGCACGGGTCGAACGAATGGATCGTCCGGAGGACCTCCAGGGGCTTCTCGGGATCGTTCACCGGAGTCCCGATCAGCGACGCCTCGTACGCGGAGCGTTCACCCTTCGCATCGCGGGGAGACGCGTTCCACGTGCTCGGGACCACGAGCTGGTAATTGTCGATCTTCTTCTCCTTGATGACAATCCAGTGTGCCAGCGCCCCCCGCGGGGCCTCGGACATACCGACCCCCCTGGCTTCCTCGGGCCACGTATCAGGATCCCACCGCTCGTTGTTGAACATGCGGGTGTCCCCGTTCTTGATGTTTGTCAGAAGCTGGGCGTAGAACTCCTTCGACCAGCCGGCGATGAGCTGCGTTTCGATGCCGCGGGCCGCGGTGCGGCCGAGCGTCGAGAAGAGCGCGGCAACGGGTACGTCGAGCGCCTTGAGAGCCCCGTTGACCGCATCCTTCACTTCCTCGCGCCCGGAGGCGTATGCCACGAGCAGCCGGGCGAGAGGCCCGACTTCCATCGCGTGTCCCTTCCAGCGCGGGGTCTTCAGCCAGCTGTACTTCTTCGTCACGTCGAGGTAATCGTACGGCGGCTTCGGTCCCGAATACTTCAGGTTGGTTTCGCCGGCCCAGGGATGAAGACCCGTGGCATCTCCCCCCGAGTACTCGTACCAGGAGCTCGAAATGAACTCCTGGACCTGGTCGGCGCTCTTCCCGTCCACGGGAAGGACTTCCGCGAGGTTCCTGTTGAGTATCACCCCGCGCGGGAACTTGAAATGCGAGGGATCGCCGTATCCGTTCACGGGCAGATCGCCGTAGGCCATGTAGTTCTCGAGGCCTCCGCCGATCGCCCCCCAATCCTTGTAGAACCCCGCGACAGCGAGCAGGTCCGGGATGTACACCTGGTTCACGAAGGCCATTGCGTCGTCGAACAACTGCCCCACGTGGGCCAGGCGTTCGGCGTTCAGCGCGTTGGCGTCGTCGATGTTGACCGAGCACGGAACCCCGCCGACGAGATAATTCGGGTGGGGGTTCTTGCCGCCGAATATGGTGTGGACCTTCACGANNCTCCTTCTGCCACTCGAGCGCCTCCAGGTAATGCGCCACACCGAGCAGGTTCACCTCCGCCGGGAGCTTGTATGCCGCGTGCCCCCAGTAGCCGTTCGCGAATATGCCCAGCTGCCCGCTCTGGACGAATGCCGCGATCCGCTTCTGGACGTCGGCGAAGTACTTCGGCGAGCTCTTCGGCCACCTGGAGATGCTCTGGGCGATTTCGGATGTCTTCTTCGGGTCGGCTTTCAGTGCGCTCACGACGTCCACCCAGTCGAGCGCGTGCAGGTGGTAGAAGTGGACCACGTGATCCTGAAGGTACTGCGCGCAGAACATGAGGTTCCTCACGAGCTCGGCGTTCGGGGGGATGGTGATCCCCAGCGCGTCTTCCACCGTCCGTACGGACGCCAGGGCATGCACCGTTGTGCAGACCCCGCAGGCCCTCTCCGTGAAGGCCCATGCGTCCCGGGGGTCACGCCCCTTGAGTATCCGCTCGAACCCCCGGACCATCGTCCCGGAGCTGAACGCGTCGACAATCTTGCCGTCCCTGACTTCTATTTCAACGCGGAGGTGTCCCTCGATACGCGTGATCGGGTCGATGACGATGCGGTTGGACATCAGGCGCCTCCTTTCTTCGAATCACCGGACGGTTCGCTATCCCTGATTTCCTGCTGGATGAGCTTCCGCTTCCTGATATTGGTGGAGACCGCGTGGACGGCGATTCCTGCGGCGGTCGCAACGCCGAGGACAACCCCCACCTTGTCTGCGGTCGTCTCGATCCCGAATCCGGGGAAGGACGCCAGATGCTGGTAGAACGGGCCGTTGTCCCAGAAATTTGCCTCGCTGCACCCGATGCATCCGTGCCCCGACTGTATGGGGTAGCTCACCCCGTTGTTCCAGCGGATGACGCCGCAGGAGTTGTACGTCACGGGACCCCGGCACCCGACCTTGTAGAGACAGTAACCCCGCCGGGCGTTCTCGTCGTCGAATGATTCGACGAAGAGTCCGGCGTCATAATTCGGCCTCCGGTAACAGGTGTCGTGGACGCGCCGGGAATAGAAGGCCTTGGGGCGCCCGAGACCATCGAGCTGCGGGATGCGGTCGAACGCGAGCAGGTGGACGATCGTCCCGGCCATCACTTCGGCGATGGGAGGGCAGCCCGGGACATTGATGACCGGTTTGTCTGTGATGATTTTGTGTATCGGCGTCGCGCCGGTCGGGTTGGGACGCGCGGCCTGTATGCACCCGTTGGACGCGCAGCTTCCCCACGCGATGATCGCCTTGGCTCCTCCCGCCGCTTCCTTCACGATATCCAGCGCGGTCCGCCCTCCGATGCAGCAGTAGATCCCCCCCTCCGCCGTCGGCACAGAGCCTTCCACGAGCATCAGGTACTCCCCTTTGTACTTCTTCATTGTCGCCTGGAGCGCCTCTTCGGCCTGTTTTCCCGCTGCGGCCTGAAGAGTCTCCGTGTAATCGAGCGAGATTTTGTCAAGGACGATGTCGGAGACAATCGGGTGGGAAGAGCGGATGAACGACTCGCTGCAGCAGGTGCATTCCTGGAAATGAAACCACACGACGGGGAGGCGGGGCTTGGTGTCGAGCGACTTGACGACCTGGGCAACGCCTGTCGACTGTATGCCGGTGGCGGCTGCGATCCAACCGCAGAACTTGATGAAGTCACGGCGCGAATAGCCCTGAAGCTGCGCGTGCTCCCATATTGTGAGAGGTGTTTCGCCCATAGAAACCTCCGGATGGTGGGGATGGTAACTTCGGCCGTGCGGAAAGCTCTCAGTGGCGCATCAAAGCTGCGCCACTTTCAGGATAGAAAATCTGCGTCCGGGATCTGATGATGGTCCTCCGTCTCCAGAGCGGTCTTTGCCGAGTGCAGGCGGAATTCTCCATCGAGCAACAATGTGTCCCCGAGATGGTATGTGTCATCGGGTTCGGAGACGAAATCGAGGGACCCGCCGGTGACGGACAGGCGGATGACCACTCGCCCCCCCATCTCGAATGTCTCGACCACGCTCCCGCGTATCTGGCTGCTGTCAACCTTCGGAATCATAACCCGGAGTTTGTCGGTACTCCGGGAAGGATTCATTTTCCGTGCCAGAGGAATCCCTCCGGGAACCGGAGAAAACGGGAGTCGGATCAATCAGGAGGAGGTGTGGCGGTGAAATTTCGCCGTTTTGCAGGCGGGATTCCGCGGGCTGAGTTAGATCTGATCGGGGAGATTATACTTCTTCAACTTGTCCCGGAGCGTGGAGAGGTTCATCCCCAGGAGCCTGGCGGCATGTGTCCGGTTCCCCATCGATTCTTTCAGCGCGCGCCTGATCAGATTCGTTTCCAGACAGGCGACAACGGCGTCGAATGGCATCCGGTCCTCGGAGAAGCACCTGTTGCACGCCTTCATCATCAATTCGAGGGGGTTTTCCTCCCGTATCTCAAGGGGGAGGTCGCCGAGCGTGATGCTCCCCTTGACAAAGAGCGTGATTCTCTGGATCGTGTTTCGCAGCTCCCGGATATTCCCCGGCCAGGAATAGCGTACAAGCGCTTTCATTGCATCCGCATCAATGGCGGGGAGTCCGTTTGTCGAGAAGCGCCGGAGGAAATGATCGACGAGGATCGGAACATCCCCGCCCCTCTCCCGGAGGGGGGGGATGACGACAGGCACAACGTTAATCCTGTAGTACAGGTCGGCACGGAACAATCCCCGGTTCACCAGTTCTTTCAGGTCGACTTTTGAAGCGGTGATGAGGCGGACATCGACCGGAACAGGGACTGTCCCGCCGACGCGCATCAATTCCCGCGATTCGAGTACGCGAAGGAGTTTTGACTGAAGAAGGACGGGGAAATCATCGATGTCGTCGAGAAATATGCTCCCGGTATGCGCGAGCTCAAAGAGACCCTTCTTTTCGCTGAGCGCGCTCGTGTATGCCCCCTTTGCGTGCCCGAACAGCTCCGTCTCCAGGAGGTCCGGGGGGAGTGCTGCGAGCCCGACTTTGACAAAGGGATTGGAGGAGCGGATGCTCGTGTGGTGTATGTACTCGGCGACGAGTTCCTTGCCGACGCCTGTTTCGCCGATCAGCAGGACGGACGAGTCCGATGCGGAGATGGTGTCGATGCGGGAGATGATCGTGCGCATCGCATCGCTCTGCGTGATGAGCGATAGTGAGTGAACGGATGGCATGGGGTGAGGGAGGTACCCGGCTTTCCGGAAAGTACACAATCGGAGGAGCCAAGTCAACTGTCCCGTCCCCGCCCCCCCCGAACGCTTCCAGGGGAGTGCGGGTTGCTTACGGGGTCACTTCGAAGAGGGGTCTATCCAGGTGTCGAGTATTTCTCCTGCCCGCCGGAGGAATTCCGGGAGCGATCCTGCAGCGGCAGGACCGAGCCCCTCGCGGAGTGCCTCCGGGGGCTCGATCTCCATGCCGAGTATGCGTATTTCCCCGGGGAGCGGCACGCCAAGCCGGCCGCCGAGGGCAAGGACGTCGGGAAGCCCCGCATAGTGGGGAGACGCGGAGACGTCCGCCGTGAAATCCTCCCGGGTAAATTCACGTATCGTCCCGGGGGGGGCGTTCCCTGTCGCAGAGGCATCGATGATCAGTGCCCGGTTGTATCCGCTGAGCAGGTCGAGGAGCGCGAAGCCCGCGACGGGTGATTCGTCGATGTCGATATCCTCCCTGTACCGGCGGCGGAGAGCCCGGGCGGCAAGGGGGGCGACTCCGTCATCCCCCATGAGAGGGTTGCCGAGCGCCAGTAGGAGGGCCTGCGGCTTCCTGGATGGGATGTCCGTCATCGCCGGATCACCCGGAGTACCTCCCCGGAGACATTCCGGAGCCTGAGCGTGAGGGGCATCTGGCCGGGGAGCGAGTGCGTCGCGCATGCGTTGCAGGGATCATAGGCCCGGAACGCCATCTCGATCTTGTTCAGCAGCCCGTCGTTCACCACCCCCCCGTGGATCAACCCCTTCGCAGCCTTGTCCACGCTCATCGAGATCCTGCCGGCGTTGTTCTGCGTCGCCACGATCAGGTTCGCCTTCGTGATCAGCCCCCGCTCATCCGTCTCGTAGTGATGGATGAGCGTGCCGCGGGGCGCTTCCACAATCCCCACCCCGACAGTGGGTTTTTCCGTGGGGAGCGTCCGGATCTCTTTCCCGGTGAGAAGAGGGTCGTTCGCAATTTCCCTCAGCTTCTCGGCGGCCTGGATCATCTCGACGACGCGGGCCCAGTGGTTCGCCAGCGTATGATGCACCGGTTTCCCCCCGAGGGTCGCGACAAGCTCTTCGTACGCCTTCTGCGCCTCGGGGGTCGCCATCCCGTCGGAAGTGTTGAGGCGGGCGAGCGGCGCGACCGAATAGATGCCGCTTTCGGCTCCGTCGACGAATCCTTTCCATCCCACCTGTTTCAGGTAGCAGAATTTCACGTAGCTCCACGGCTCGACGTGCTCAGCGATGACGTCGAGATACTTCGCCGGGGCAAATTTCGCGAATTCCTTCCCGGACGGGTCGGTGACGCGGACCATGCCGTCGTAGAAATTGACCCTGTTCTTCGCGTCGACGAGACCCATGGAATAGGTCCTGTGCGTGAAATCCTCCGACGTGATGAGCGAGACATATTTTTCGTTGGCGAGCACGATGGTCTTGAACACGCCGAGCGTGAAGCGGGCGAATTCGAGTGCGTCGTCGGCCAGCTGTCTCAAGGCCGGAATCTCGTCCTGAGTGACTCCCTTTGCCACCCCCCCGGGAAGGCCGAACACGGGATGGATGACTTTTCCGCCGAGGTGCGCGATCAGCTCGCGGAGCCTCTTGCGCATCGCGATCACTTTCTTTCCCGTGTCGATGCCGACTTTGTCGATCACCCCCACCACGTTCCGCAGCGCCTTCGGCGCGTCGGGGCCGACGATGAAATCAGGCCCTCCCAGGATGTAGACGTGGAGCGCGTGATCTTCGAGCATGAACGCGTTGTAGATGAGCTCGCGTATCTTTTTCGCGGTCGGAGGAGGATCCACGTGGTACAGGTCGTCGAGCGCCTTGGTCGCGGCCATGTGGTGCGCCGTGGGACAGACCCCGCAGATCCTGCTGGTGATCTGCGGCATCTCCTCGGCGGGCCGTCCGAGGCAGAACACCTCGAACCCGCGAAGCTCCGGGATCTGGTAGTACGCCCTCTCCACCTCCCCCCCGGCGTCGAGGAATATGTCGATCTTTCCGTGCCCTTCGAGCCGCGTGATCGGATCGATGGTCACCCTGCGGGCGACCGTTCCCGTGTGCGCTTCCTGTGTGACGCTTTCCATGGTGTTTCCTTCGTCAATTGTGATCTGCGATCTTCCGCCGCAGCAACGAGCCTGGAAGCCCGTACCGGTAGAACGTCCCGATGGGATCCGGGATCGATGCGAGAGTCCTGTCGATACCCTCCGTATCTTTCGCACTGACAGATGAAGCTATCGCCGAGAGTATCTTCGCTCCCTGGTCTCTGACGTGGGACGTCGGGCCGAAGCATCCGGTGCAGGGCATGTTCCCCGTGACGCACTGCGCCCCGCAACCCCCGCGTGTTGCCGGACCCATGCAGATCACCCCCTGTGCGAGAAGGCACGTATCCGGCTGGATGATCACTTCGTGCGGCCGGTGGAACGCCGTGTAGGCCAGGTCGGCGGGTTTGGTCTCCTTGCGCGGACACTCCTCGCACATGGCGATGTCCGGGCCGAGCACCGTCCCTTTCGGCGGGAGATTCCCCGAAAGGAGCGTGTCGAGCGCCGCTTTCAGCATGCGCGGGACGGGGGGACAGCCGGGGAGGTAGTAATCGACAGGGATCACCTGGTCGAGAGTCCTGACCATCGAGCGGAACTCCGGCAGCGTCAGGGAGTGCCCCCCGCCGGGATTCTCCGTCTGCGGACGCGTGTGCCCTTCGTTGATCGTCGACGGCGACTCCTCATACACGTAGCGGAATATCTGCTCCCGGTCGAACTGATTTGCCAGCCCGGGGATCCCTCCCATGTGTGCGCACGACCCGTAGGCGACGACGAGCGTGCTCTTTCTCCTGAGCAGTTTTGCCATCTCTTCCTGTTCCGACGTGCGGACCGCCCCGTTGATCATCGAAACAAGTATCCCGCCGTCGCTGATCGCTTCCACATCATGCTTCTTGAAATCCATCGCGACGGGCCAGAAGACGATGTCGACTGCGTTCACGACCCCGAGTATGTCTTCGGCGAGGTCGACGACGGACTCTTCGCATCCGCCGCACGAGGCACACCAGTAAAATGCGACTTTCGGTTTGTCAGGCATGGACGGCCTCCTCCTGAGCTGCGATCGCGTGAGCGAGCCCGTCCATCTCTTCGTCCCACTCCGCNNCGGCGGAGTGCTTTGTAGTTCCCTTCCATGTAATGGCAGTCTCCGGGATGGCAGCCGCCGACGAGGACGCCGTCGGCTCCCCGGGCGAACGCGTCCAGCACGAATTGCGGGTCGAGCCTCCCGGAGCACATGACGCGTATGACGCGCGCGTTGGGAGCGTGCCGCAGCCGGGAGACTCCGGCCAGGTCCGCCGCCGTGTACGTGCACCAGTTGCAGAAGAATGCCACGATGCGGGGTTCCCAGCCGTTGGTTTCCTGTTTCATGCCGGTGCTCGCCATGCTCCACCTCCTGTGAGAACGGATTCCTTGTCCTGCAGCAATCCTTCGATTTCGCTGTATATCTGATCGTCCTCGAACAGATTCTGCCTGATGGCCCCCGAGGGACATGTGGCAACGCAGGTGCCGCATCCCTTGCAGAGGGCTTCGTTGATGACGGCCTTTTGCCTGATCTCGTCCCGCGTGATGGCCGTGTACGGGCAGATGTTGAGGCACGACTTGCAGCCTGAGCAGTCTTCCTCGACGATGTACGCGGTGTTCGGCTCGAGCTCCACCTCCCCGGCGTCGATGAGCGCGAGGGCCTGTGCCGCCGCCGCCCCCGCCTGTGCGACGCTGTCGGGGATGTCCTTCGGTCCCTGGCATGCCCCGGCGATGAATATGCCGTCGGTGAACGTGTCCACGGGTGCGAGCTTCGGATGGCGCTCGAGGAAGAACCCTTCCGTCGAGCAGGAGATGTTGAACATGCGGCGGACGTCCTGTGAGTCGGCCTGCGGTTCCATGCCGACGGCCAGGACAACCATGTCAACGGGGACCCGGCGGACGACGCCGATCAGCGTGTCTTCGACCCGGATGATCAGCTTCCCCTCCTCTTCCGGCCGCGCGCTCCAGTCGGTCACTTCGGCCACACGGCCCCGTATGAAGTGGATGTTCTCCTCCAGCAGCTTGTCGTAGAACTCTTCGTACGCTTTTCCCGCCGCCCGGATGTCGATATAGAAGTTATAGACCTCCGCCTCAGAGTGTTCCTTCAGGAGGTGGGCGAGCTTGAGCGAATACATGCAGCAGGTCCGGGAGCACCACCGGTTGGTCTTCCTGTCACGCGATCCGACGCAGTGGATGATGCCGACGGTCTTCGGATGACGCCCGTCGCGCAGCACCAGGTCGCCGCCGGTCGGGCCGGAGGCGTTCACCAGCCGCTCGACCTCAAGGGAGCTGTACACGTTCGGATATTTCCCGTACCCGTAGTACGGGATGCGCTTCGGGTCGAACGTCTTGAAGCCGGTGGCGAGTATGATCGTGCCGACCTGGATCTCCTTGATCTCTTCCTTCTGCGTGAAGTCGATCGCGTCCCGGTCGCATTTTTCCACGCATGTCTTCTTGCACCGCCCCGACTTGAATTCGATGCATGTGTCGGGATCGATGAGCACGACCTGCGGGGTGGCCTGGGGGAAGGGGATGTACACGGGCTTCCGCTTGCTCAGCCCCTGGTTGAATTCATCAGGCGTCTTCCCCTCCTTGTACACGCATGCGTCGATGCATTCCATGCAGCCGACGCAGAGCTCTTCGGAGACGAACCGGGGTTTTCGCTTCACTTTCACGGTGTAGCTGCCGACGAACCCGCTGACCTCCGTAACCTCGGAGTACGACCAGAGCGTGATGTTCGGGTGGTTCTTGACCGCGGACATCTTGGGCGTCAGTATGCAGGCTGCGCAGTCGAGCGTCGGGAATGTCTTGTCGAACATCGCCATATGCCCGCCGATCGTGGGCTCCCTCTCGACAAGCGTGACCTTCTTCCCGGCGTTGGCCAGCGTGAGCGCAGCGTGGATTCCCGAGATCCCCGCGCCGACGATAAGCACGTCAGGGTGGATGCGGACGTGTTTCGTGGCAAGCGAGCGGTGGTGCGCCACGCGCCGGACGGCGGCCCGGACGAGGTCGAGCGTTTTGTTTGTCGCCGCGTCATGGTCGGAGCACACCCAGGAGACGTCCTCCCGGATGTTCACCATCTGGAAAAAATACGGATTGAGCCCCCCTTTCTCGGTGGCCACGCGGAACGTATGCTCATGGAGGAGGGGAGAGCAGGAGGCGACGACGATCCGGTTGAGCTTGTGCTCGCGGATGTCGGTGATGATGAGTTCCTGGCCCGGGTCGGAACACATGTACTTGTAGTCGCGGGAGACGACCACGTTCGGGAGCGTCCCGGCGAAACGGGCGACCTCCGCGACATCCACGGTACCCGCGATATTGTGCCCGCAGTGACAGACGTAAAATCCGACGCGGGGGGCGTCGTGGCCGTTGGTCTCAGGCATGGGCGTGTTCCTCCTTTCCCGGTTGTTCCGCGAGCCTCAGGGGGATGAACAGGCGCTGTATGCCCAGTTCCTTCCGCGGGATGCCGAGCGCAAGTCCGATGAACTGCGTGAAATAGGCGACCGGTATATTGATCGATTCGTCGAAGCGCCTGTTGATCCGCTTCTGGTAGCACTCAAGGTTATGCTGGCAGAGGGGGCAGCATGTCAGGATGATGTTCGCCCCGCGCTTTGTGGCTTCCTTGAGGAGGACCCGGTTGAGTCTGAGCCCCGCCTCCTGGATTGTCCCGGTGAGGCTTCCGCCGCAGCAGCGTGTTTTCAGCGGCCAGTCGACCGCCGTGGCGCCCAGCGCGGTGATAAGGCGGTCCATGGTCGTCGGATAGGCCGCATGGTCGAACGTCTCGAAGGGCCTGACGACCTGGCACCCGTAATAGCAGGCGACCTTCATCCCCTTCATCGGCCGGACGACCGCTCTGGCGATCCGCTCCAGCCCGATGTCGTTGACGAGGATGTCGAGCGGGTGACGCACTTTCGCCGTCCCCTTGTATTCGAAGCCCCCGCGCTGGAGTGCGGCGGTGACCTCCGTCTTCACCCCTTCGTCCGTCTTCATATAGTGCTGCGTCTTTTCGAGTACCAGGTAGCAGGCGCTGCACGGGGCCATCAGGTCTTCCCCGGGATTCCCGTTGTTTTGCATCCGTTCCGCGATCGCGAGGTTGCGTGCGGCGAGCGTGAATGCCCTGTTCTCGTCGATGGAAACGTACGCGGTGGCNNTCAGGGGGATGTCGAGCTTCCTGAAAACGGCGAGTATGGATTCTTCGTACGGCCGGCCGGTGCTGCGCAGGGAGCACCCGGGGAAATAGAGGTAGCTCATAAGGGAACCGCCTCCTTTCGAGGCTCGACGGAATCGATCATGTTCCGGAGTTCTTTCATGCCTTTGATTTTCTCTCTCTTGAGTGAAAGGCGTCCCGTCCGGAAAAGATGGAACCCGAGCAGGGCCTCCTTCAGCATCTTGAATGGATTGGTGCGGAGGTAGAGCGTGATGAGGAGCCTCGACTCCGTGTTTCGCCCGTCGTGCCTCACACGTTCGAAGAACGCTTTCGCAAGGACGGGGATGGGGTTCCTGGCCGGATAGAATTTGCGCGCGATGGCCTCTCGCTTGAGTGCGTACATGACGTCGGTGATATGGATCTCGCGCGGGCACTGGACGGTGCATGCATAGCACGACGCGCAGAGCCATATTGTCAGGCTGTTCAGGACTTCTTCCTTGAACCCCTCACGCGTCATGGCAATGATCTTGCGGGGCGTGTAGTCCATATAATGACTGAGCGGACACGTCGCGCTGCACGTCCCGCACTGGATGCAGCTGAGCAGCTTCTGTCCGTAGGCCCGCTCGGCCACATGTTCGCCGAAGGAGAGGTCGAGTTCCGATTCGAACTTGAGCCTCCTGGTGACGGTCTTCATCCGGGGGGGGGAATTATTCTCGGCTGTCCGAACCGCTGGTGGTGTTGGAAGCTTCATGCCTGTCATCCTCCTGAAGAAACGCTGAACGGCGAAAGCGTCACACGCGCGTCCAGCAGGTCATGTGCAAATGAGCGCAGCGCACCCGATGAGGATCCCCAGCACGTTGATCGATGGCTCGATGTTCAGGGGCCAGCCGGTGGAGGCTTCTTCCTGCGGTGACGCAGGCACGCTGAGCGCTATCTCGACGATGTGGTCCCCCCGGGGGGTGAGCGAGATTTGTTCCACCCGCCGGTCTGCAACACTTATGCGGCGCGTGATAAACCCCCTGTCTTCAAGGAGGCAGAGGAGCTTGGAAGTGCGGCTGTCGCTCACTCCGAGATGCCCGGTCAGCTCCTTGACGCTCGCAGGCCGCCTGGTATGAAGCAGCAGGAGAACAAGGAGGGCGTCTGAAGAGAGCCTGGTGAGAGATTCGAGACGTTTCTCGAGCTTCCTGGTCTCTGTGAGGACGCCGATGAGCGTTTCCGCCTGTGATGCCAACCTGTGTACCGTCCGCGTTGATGGGGAATACTTTCTGTCCGTATAGTAACAATAGTTGTGCCGGGGAAACTATTTCCACCAATGAACAGTTTTTGCTTTGGGTTTGCTGATTGTACTCGCTTCCAACCGTTGAATTCGTCATCAGCGGCGTAAGGTAACTCAGCAGTTCCGTTGAATCTCCTCCCTTCATTCGCTATATTTGGCTATGTCATTTCTCCCTCCTGCTGACAATAATCGATGCAGACCGATCCCCACTCTTTGAGGTCGCTTCTCGCGTCACGGAAAGCTGAGATCGCTGCCTCGCATCGGCGTGGAGCGGACGGGTTCCTCACATGCCGTGCACTCACATCGGTGGCGGATGAGGCGATCCGCTCCGCGTGCGATTGCCTCCCTGCGGGGATGATGGACACGGTAGCGATACTGGCGCTGGGGGGGTACGGGCGGGGAGAGCTCTGTCCATCCTCCGACATCGATGTGATGGTATTGTGCGCGACGGGGGATCTTCTTGAGGCGGCCGGAGAGGCCGCGAAGGCCGTGCTCCACTTCCTCTGGGACGCGGGGGTCGACATCGGGCACAGCGTCCGGACGGTCGATGAGGCACTGGGTCTTCACGGAAAGACGTTCGATTCCTGGACGTCGATGATAGAAAGCCGGTTCATATGCGGTAACGCGGTGCTCGCAGGGGAGCTGTACGCGCGGATAAGGATGGAGATCGCACAGAGCACTCCGGAATGGTTCGTCGGCGGCGTGTTTCAGGATGTCCGGGTGCGTCATGAGCGTTACGGGAGCTCCGTCAAGCTCCTTGAACCGAACATTAAGAAGAGCGCGGGTGGGCTGCGCGACCTGCATGCGGCGTTCTGGCTCTACCGGGGGACAGACCCGCAGTATTTTACTCCGGTCCGCGCAGGATCATGTGCGACGAAGGAGTTCATCGACATGCTCCCCGCACGCGGCCTCCTCGATCCGGAGGACCACGCCGTGGCCGTCCGGGCATTGGAGTTCCTGCTCCGGGTGCGGCATGAGATGCACTACCGCCGGGAGTCACAGCACGACACACTGGAATACATACTGCAAAGAGAGGTCGCCGAAGGCATCGGTGTGGAGCCCGGCTCAGCTCTCATGCCTGTGGAAGTCTTCATGCGCGTGTACTATCTCCATGCCCGGACGGTGTACAGGCTCCTGCAGCGGGCAGGGCAGCGGTTCAGGGAATCGATCGAGCCCCCCCGGTCGTCCGGGTCCTCCGGCAGGCGTGTCGGGTCCGCGTTCATGCTCTACGACGATGCGCTCGCGATCGATCCGGAGGTGGCCGCGCTCGCCGGTCCCGAACAGGTCTTCGAGGCGTTCACGCTTGTCGCCGAACACGAAGCGCCGCCGGACCTGCGCCTGCGCGGGATGCTCGAGAAGAGTGCCGAAGTCCTGCAGCAGGGGGACGCGGATTCCCCCCGGCTCTCTTCATTTTTCCGCCGCATACTCAGGACCCACCGGGTGGCGGAAACGCTGCATGAGATGAACGATGCTGATGTCCTCGGGCGCTACATCCCCGAGTTCGGCGAGCTCGTCGCTTTTTTCCAGCACAATGTCTACCATTACTATACCGCGGATGAGCACACGCTGATCGCGATCGCCTGTGCGGAGAGCCTGAGGGAGAAACAGGGTATCCTCCATGAGGTGTTCCGGAACCTGCCCCGCAAGGATGTCCTGTATGCGGCCATACTCCTGCACGACATCGCGAAGCCGCGCGGGGTGGCGGATCACGAGATCACCGGCGTCAGCATGTCGGCCGCGATATTGAACCGCCTGGGAATGCCCGATGCGGTCCCCGACGTCGGGTTTCTCGTCCGTCATCACCTCGCGATGGAACAGACAGCGTTCCGCCGGAACGTTCACGATCCGGATACACTGAGGGAATTCGCTTCGCAATTCGAGCGCCCGGAACAGCTTGACTACCTCTACGTGTTGACGTATGCCGACCTGTCCGCGCTCAATGCCAGTGTGTGGACGGAGTGGAAAGCGGCGATGCTTCAGGAGCTGTACCAGCGCACTTCGGAGGTGTTGAGGCGCAACCTGACCGGCAGCCAGATCGACGAGTTCCACCGCGGGAGGAATGACGAGGCGGCCGAGAGAGTCGTCGAATCGCTGAGCGGGTCGATCCCCCGGGAACAGGTCCGGCGCCATATTGCAGGGGTGGGGGACGCGTCCTATGTCGCGCTCTTCAGCGAAGAGGAGATCGGGCAGCACATCCTGAAAGGGGAGGACAGTGAGCCGGTGTCGGCGCTGTTCTCCCGGGCGGGGGGACATACGGAGATCACCGTGATCGCACGGGACGCGCCGTTCGCGCTCTCAAGATTCTGCGCGGTGCTTTCTGCCAACGATGCGGACATCTTTGACGCGAACGTGTTTACCAGGGATGACGGCCTCATTATCGACAGGTTTCGCGTCACCGACTCCGGGACGAAACAGGGGCTGGAGCAGAGGCGCTGCGAGAAGATTGCCGGGGACCTTCGTCTGGTGATGGAGGGGGCCCTCGACATCGGGAACCTCTTCCGGGAGCACGACAAGAAGTGGAAACGCCGGCCCAGGACGCCGGCGAACCCGTCGGTCACAACGGATGTCCGGTTCGAAGAAAACCCCCGCTACACGATTATCGACGTCTATGCCCCGGACTCCGCCGGGTTTCTCTACCGGGTGACCGAAACGATGTCGGACCTGGGGCTGGATATCTTCTTTGCCAAGATCGCCACGCGCGTGGACGGGATCGTCGACGCCTTTTACACGCTCGACCGGTCGGGGAAAAAAGTCACGGATCCCGGGGCCAGGGAGAGGATCAGGGAGAGCATCCTCGCGACAATACAGCGCCTTGCCGGGGAACGGCTCGATCGGTCGTCATGAATACAAAACCCATCGGTGTGTTTGACAGCGGGATCGGCGGACTCACGGTCGTGCGCGCGCTGAGCGCGCGGCTCCCGAACGAGAATATCGTGTACTTCGGCGATACGGCCCGTGTGCCGTACGGTCCGAAGTCCCCCACCGTGGTGAGGGAATATGCGATCGAGGATGTGGACTTCCTTGTCTCGAAGGGAGTCAAGATGGTGGTGATTGCCTGCAACACCGTCTCGGCGGTGGCCCTCGACGTCGTTCAAAAGCGGGCGGGCGTGCCGGTGGTCGCCGTGATCCTTCCCGGCGCGCGCGAGGCGGTCCGTGCGACGAAGAAGAAGAGGGTGGGGGTCATCGGGACGATCGCCACGGTCAACAGCGGCGCCTATGCCCACGCGATCCGCCAGATCGACCCGGACGTCCAGGTTTTTGCACAGGCGTGCCCGCTCTTTGTCCCGCTCGCCGAAGAGGGATGGATCGACCACAGGGTGACGGCCCTTGTTGCGAAAGAATACCTCTTCCCGCTTACGCTCGAGAAGATCGACACACTGATACTGGGCTGCACCCACTATCCGGTCTTGCGCGGTGCGATCGCCTCGGCGATGGATCCCCACGTGAGCCTCATCGATTCGGGGGCTGCCGTCGCCGCGGACGTGGAGCGCGCGCTGGACGAGAAGAAACTGCGGAACCCGAGCAGGCAGAAACCGAACCTCGAGTTCTATGTCAGCGACCTTCCCGCCCGGTTTGCCGAGATCGGCGAGCGATTTCTCGGACAGAGGATGGGAAGGATACACCGGGTTCCAATATAACGGGAGGTGCTCATGAGCGTCCGGCCGGTTCTCCTGCTCGGCAATCCGCTTCTCCGCGCCGTCTGCGTGCGGGTGAGGCAGTATAACACGCCCGAACTCCTCGCGCTGGTCCGGGATATGGCCGACACGCTGCACGACTTCCGGCGGCGGAACGGATTCGGCAGAGGGATCGCCGCCTCCCAGATCGGGGACAGGCGGCGCGTGGTCTTCATCGACATCGACGGGCCCCTCGCCATGGTGAATCCCGAGATCATCAGAAGCAGCAGGCAGATGATGACCCTCTGGGACGACTGCTTCAGTTTTCCGGATCTCGCGGTAAAACTCAAACGCCATCTGTCGGTGGAAGTGCGGTACCGCGATCCTGAGGGGAAAGAGCATAGCCTGAAGGCGCGCGGCGCGCTCTCGGAGCTCCTGCAGCATGAAATCGATCATGTCAACGGGACACTCGCGCTCGACCGTGCGGTGGATTCGAGGCACATTGTCTACAAATCCGAGCTTGAAAGACTGAAGCTCGTTGCGGGGAGGAAGGAGATGTGATGCGGCGGGCGCTCATCCCGGCAGCTTGCCCCACCGTGTCTTCAGGCAATAGGCGAAGATCTTTTCCGCGTACGCGCTGAATCCGGGGAACGTGATCCCGCTCCCCAGGAGCAGCGCGTCGGTGTTTCTGGAGTCGAAGAGCCTGTCGATGCTCACGTACGGCAACAGCGTGTCAAGCTGTGCCAGGAGCGCTCCCTCTCTGCCGCGCGTGAGCTTCCTGCGCCGTTCAAATTCCTCCCGCGTGATGAACTCCATCCGCCGGGGCGCCCCGAGCGGCGTGTGGCGGTCGAAGTAAGCCGTTGCGCTGAGAACGATTTCCCCCAGGGGAGCGGCGCGGTCAGGTCCGGCGGTGACGTGACAGACTTTCCCGTTTGCCGCATCCAGCGCCATGATGTGCACCATCACGTCGTCCGCCCAGTCGATCGGTACGAGATCCATTTTCGTCGCGGGTGTCCCGGGAATAAACTCCAGCAGTCCCCTCTGGACGAGGCGCAGGGGGATATAGATCACGTTGAAGGAACTCGTTGCGCCGGTCCGTGAATCGCCGATGATGATGCTGGGCCGGAAGATCACGGCGGGGACCCGGCGGAAGTGGTCGCGGACGATCCGTTCCGATTCGCACTTGGATTGTTCGTAGGTGTTGAAGAACCGTTGCCCCGTCTCGAGTTCCTCTTCTGTGACGACCCCCGCCCGCTGGCCCGAGACGGACGAGGTGCCGATGTATACAAAACGCTTCAGCTTCCCGCTCTCCGCGCACCGCTCCGCGATCGCGAGCATCTTCCGCGTTCCCCCGCAGTTCACCTCGCGCGCCTCTTCAATCGGATGGTCGAACCTGATCGTCGCCGCCCCATGGATAATGTACGTCGTCTCAGCCACGATCCGGTCGAGGTCCGCGCCGGAGAGCCCGCAGCGGTCCAGCAGGACGTCCCCCCGGAGGCCCCGGATCCGGTCCCGTGCGCCGGGGATCCCCTCCTCCCCCCGTTCCACGTTGAGGGAGATCACGTCGATCCGGGATGCGACGTCTGCATCGTTGTCCCCGCGGACAAGGAGCGTGACCGTCGATCCGGGGAACGCTCTGAGCAGCCTGGGGATCAAGTTTGTCCCGACCAGCCCGGTGCCGCCGGTCATGAATATCTGTTCAGCCATCAGAGTCCGTCTCCGTCGTATGAATGGCGCCGCGTGGTAAAATACGGTTTCTCCTCCCATTCGGCAATTGGAATCACGTGGAAACTTTGCTATATTTTTATTCCATGGCGTTCGTTCCTTCCTATATCGGGCTCCAACGTTCCGGCGAGCTTCGCAGGCGCGGCGGTGCGCTCCATGCCATGCTCGCCCGGTGCACGATCTGCCCGCACGACTGCGGCAACAACCGCCTTCTCGGCGAGATCGCGCGCTGCTATTCGGGCGCGCTGCCGGTGGTGTCCGCCTTCACACCCCACTTCGGCGAGGAACCCGCACTGACGGGGACGGGCGGGGTCGGCAACATCTTCTTCGGGAACTGCAATCTCCGCTGTGTATACTGTCAGAACCACCTGATCAGCCAGAACCACAGAGAGGAGCGGAAGAACGAGGTAAGCATCGAGCGCCTCGCGCAGATGATGCTGGAGCTTCAGGAAAAGGGATGTCACGGGATCGGGCTTGTCTCCCCCACGCATTTTGTCCCCCAGATCGTCATGGCGCTGGAACGGGCGGCGGGCGCGGGGCTTCACCTCCCTCTCATTTATAACACCAACGCCTACGATGCCGTGGAAGTCCTGCGCCTGCTGGACGGGGTGGTCGACATCTACCTGCCCGACCTGAAGTACGGGGACGACGCGATGGGGCGCGAGTTCTCGAAAGTCGACGGCTATGCCCTCCATGCGCGCAGGGCGGTGGCGGAGATGCATCGCCAGGTCGGCGGCGCCCTGGTGAAAGGGGAGGACGGTCTCGTGAAGCGGGGTCTCATCATCCGCCANNATGTCGCAGTACTTCCCCACCCACAGGGCCCTCACGATGCCCCTCCTGGACCGGAAGGTCCGCGAAAGCGAATATCAGAAAGTGCTGACGATCCTGGATGATCTGGGGTTGGGCAATGGATGGGCGCAGGAATTCGAGGCGTCGGACTATTACCGGCCTGAATTTGAAGACAGGGAGCGGCCGTTCAAGGGATCGGCCGACAACGAGGTGGAACAAGCGGAGCGAGGGAGTGCATGACCACTGAAGAACGCCGTGCGAAGATCGACGGGATCCGTGCCCTCCCGTCTGCCCTGGAGGAAGCGGTGAAGGGATTGAATGACAGGCAGCTTGACACTCCCTACCGGGACGGGGGCTGGACCGTTCGCCAGGTCGTCCACCACCTGGCGGATGCGCACATGAATGCGTTCATCCGGATGAAGCTGATACTTACGGAGGTGAAACCCGCGATCAAGCCGTACGACCAGAACGCCTGGGCCGCTCTGTCCGACACCACGCAGATGCCGATCGGCGTGTCGCTGGAAATCCTCCGCGGCCTGCACGACAGATGGTCGATGCTCCTCGATCGCGTTGCGGAGGGGGATTGGACAAAGACCGCCGTCCATCCGGAGCGGGGCGAGGTCACGCTGGAGGGCCAGCTCAACGTGTACGCGGGTCACGGGGAGAAGCACGTCGAGCATATCAAGAGTCTCCGCCGCGCGAAGGGGTGGTGACACGTGCCGGCCTTCCCGCGGGACACGCCTGTAATGAACGACATACGACAACCACAAGAGGGAACGATGCGAAAGCGAAATGCGGTGACCGTCCTGCTCCTCCTGGCGGCGATGCAGTGCGCGGCGCAGAGTCCGATGCTCCCCCCCTCACCCGTCCGAAATCAGTCGATCGTCGTCCTGGGGGGCTGGTCATGGCCTGTCTCGCACGATGGACTGACGAAGTACTGGGGCTCCGGGCCCGCACTGACGGTGGAGGTCCTGAAGGGTATAAGCCCTGCGGTCTCGCTGGGTTTCGACCTCGAGGGGGCGGCATACTGGTTCCGCGGCCCCGTATTCGCCGCAGCCTACCCGAGCCTCCCGTTCAAGAATCCCTCCGTGGCCCAGATTATCGCCGGGGTGGTGGGACGCTTCACGATGATGTCCGGCAGGAAGATCGTCCCGTACATCGGCGGCATGATCGGATTCTCGCACATGACCGGGGCGGAGTACATCCAGCAGACGGATTCCGGGCACGTGACGTACTTTAATATGCCGTTTCAGACGAGGCTTGCGGCCTCGATATACGGGGGACTGGAATACCGGCTCAGCCGTTCACTGGCGATCGATGCGGAAGCGAGGGCTCTGTACGTGAACGACGATCCGAATGTCGGCGTGACCACCGTCCTTCGCGCGGGTCTCAGGTTCACCATCTGACAAAAGAGGATCACCGGGGGGGCGATGGAACAGGAACATCTTCTCTCGATATTCCGCGATTCCGGGGCGATGCTTGAGGGGCATTTCCAGCTGACCTCCGGGCTGCACAGCGACAGGTATTTTCAGTGCGCAAGGGTATTGCAATACCCTCATTACGCCGAGCTGCTCTGCGGGGAGATCGCGCAGCGCTTCCGTCCCGCGGGGATTGATGTTGTGGTGGCGCCGGCGCTCGGCGGGATCGTCGTGGGACAGGAGGTGGGGCGCCAGCTCAGGGCGCGCACACTGTTCGCCGAGCGGAAGGAAGGAGTGATGCAGCTGCGGCGCGGGTTCCAGATTGCGCCGGGGGAGAACGTGCTTGTCTGCGAAGACGTGGTGACGACGGGTGGATCGGTCTCGGAGGTGATTGCGCTCGTCCGTCAGGAGGGAGGGAAACTCGCCGGCGTCGCATTTATCGTCGACAGGAGCGGGGGGAAGGTGGAGTTTGCCATGGATCCGGGGGGTGTTCAGTTTTCGCTGATGGCGATGGATGTCGTCGCATACGCGCCGGCGGATTGTCCTCTCTGTGCGCGGGGGCTTCCGGTCGTCAAACCGGGAAGCAGGGGGAGCACATGACACTTCCGGAGGGGGAAGACCGATGGAGTTGAAGCTTCTTTCCCGCGAAGTCCTCTACAGCGGCCGGGTGTTCGACCTCCTTGTCGATAGAGTGGAATATCCGTCGGGAAAAGCAGGCGTCCGGGAGGTCGCGCGTCATCCCGGCGGCGCGGTCACTGTTCCGCTGCTGGACGACGGGCGCGTGCTCCTCGTCTCGCAGCTCCGCTACCCGGTCGGCAAGCGTGTCACCGAGCTTCCCGCCGGGAAGCTCGGTCCGGGGGAAGACCCGATGGCGGCGGCGGGGAGGGAGCTGGCAGAAGAAACGGGCTACAGTGCCGGCTCGCTCGAGCACCTTGCGACGGTCTTCACCACTCCCGGGTTCTGCGACGAAGAGCTCCACATCTACCTGGCCCGCGGACTCTCGCTCGTCCCGGGGGGACCCCGGAGGGAAGAAGGGGAGCTGAACATGACTGTCGACGCGGTCCCCCTTGCCGTGGCGGTGGAACGCGCGGTCCGTGGAGAATATCCGGACGCGAAGACCATCATCGGGCTCCTCCTCGCCGAGAAAAGACTCAAGGAGAGGGAACCGTAGGGAATGCCGTACGACAATATCATCGTCGATTTCGACGGGACGATAAGTGACTCGAGGAAGGACATCGCGCGGGCGCAGCTCTGGGTGCTGGAGCGCCTCGGTGCGCAGGGATTCCGCGAGGAAGACCTGTATCCATTCATCGGGCTGCCGATCGGAGAGACTTTCCGGCATCTCCTCCCCCCCGTACTGCACGACCGGATCGATGAAGCTTCAGATTTGTATGCGGAGTATTATCCTTCCCGGTCCCTCCTGACGACGACGCTGTTTCCCGGAGTCCGGGGGACGCTCGAGCGCTTCCGCTCGCTCGGGAAGAGGATTGCCGTGGCCTCGACGAAGCGGGGTGCGGGCATACGGAGGGCGACAGACCATTTCGGCATCACCCCCCTGTTCGCCAGGCTGCAGGGGAGCGACGGNNGATACGTCCATGGACGTGATGGCGGGGAAGAACGCGGGGATCGCCACTGTGGGCGTAACGTACGGCGCGATGAGCGGGGACCAGATTCAGGCCGCCGGGCCAGATTTCATCATCAGCGAGTTTCCCGCTCTCGTCCCACTGGTTGAATGACAGTCGATGAATACCGTTGAGATAATCCGTAAGAAGCGGAACGGCGGCGCGCTCACCCGCGGGGAAATCGAATCGCTGATCGGCGGATACGTCAGGAGGGAAGTGCCCGACTATCAGATGTCGGCGTTCCTGATGGCGGTGTTTTTCAAAGGTATGGACCCGGAGGAGACTGCCTCTTTCACCGATGTCATGCTCCACTCCGGGAGCATCATCGACCTCTCGTCGATCTCCGGGCGCAAGGTCGACAAGCACTCGACCGGCGGGGTGGGGGACAAGGTCTCGCTGATACTCGCNNGACAAGCTCGAATCGATCCCCGGGTTCCGGACCGGATTGACGATGGATGAGTACCGGGACGTGATACGGGAGACCGGTCTTGTTCTCAGCGGTCAGACCGCGGACATCGCCCCGGCGGACCGGAGGATGTACGCCCTCCGCGACGTCACGGCGACCGTCGAATCGATACCGCTGATCGCCGGGAGCATCATGAGCAAGAAGCTCGCCGAGGGGATCGACGCGCTCGTGCTCGATGTCAAGACCGGGGACGGCGCCTTCATGCAGTCCTACGACGATGCGGTCGCCCTCGCGACGGCGCTCGTCTCCATCGGTAACAGTTGCGGAAAGGAGACCGTGGCCTTCGTCACCGGCATGGATCAGCCCCTGGGGATGATGATCGGCAACTGGCTCGAGGTCCTCGAGTCCGCCGAGTGCCTGAAGGGAAAAAACGTCCCGGATCTCATGGAGCTCACATTTGTTCTCGGCGGGGCGATGGTCCATCTGGGCGGCAAGGCTCGGACACTCGCCGAAGGGATACGGGAGTGCCGGTCGGCAATCTGGTCCGGGAGGGCGTACGAAAAATTTCTGCAGATTGTGGAACGCCAGGGGGGGGATTCTTCGTTTATCCGTGATCCCGGCCGCTACCCGGCCTCGAAGCTTTCCCTCGAGGTCCGCGCGGACTCACCCGGCTACATCACGGGGTTCGCGACGAGGCGCATCGGCGTCCTGGCGGTCGAGCTCGGCGCCGGCAGGCTCAGGGTGGATGACCCCGTCGATCCGAAAGCGGGGATCGTGCTCTTCAAAAAAATCGGGGACAGGGTTGAGAAAAATGACCTCCTGGCCGTGATAAAGACCGACCGTGAAGATGTGGCCGAACGGGCGGTCCGGGAATTTTCCTCCTGCGTCACGATCGGAGATTCCCCTCTCCCCCCGAAGAACTGCGTGAAAGCGACCGTCGACAAAGAAGGGGTACACGCCTGGGTCACCCCCCTGACGTATTGACTATCCGAGGAGAGAGACATGCCGGTTGTCACGTTTTACAACGAACACCGTTCTTTCGATGCGGAGGCGGGTTCGAACCTCCGGCTTGTAATGAAAAAAATCGGCGTGTCTCCGTACAACGGGCTGGATGTCCTCCTGAATTGCCGGGGGCACAATTTCTGCGGCACCTGTGCTGTGGAGATCGTGGACGGCAAGGGGGCGTCCCCCAGGACGCGTGAAGAGGAGGGGACGCTCGGGGGGAACCTCGCGGTGGCCCGTGTCGTGGAGAAGAACATCCGGCTGGCCTGTCAGACTTCAGTCACGGGGGACATGGTGGTGAAGACGCACCCGGTCCGCCCGGTCAACGCACAGGAAACGAAACAGAGACTCGCCCTCATGGGGATTGCGGCGGTTTTCGCGCTCGTGTTCCTGGGGATGTTCGGAGTCCTCTTCTTCGACATGATCAAGCGGTTTTGATCTCCCCCCCCGCTTTTTTCCCAAGCACGCGCACCATGGCGTCGTGTATCACTCCGTTTGAGGCGACGACTCTCTTTCCGTAAATGCTGAGCGGCGCGCCGACAAAATCGCTCACTTTCCCCCCCGCCTCCGTCACAAGGAGTATCCCGGCGGCCATGTCCCACGGATGGAGGTTCACTTCCCAGAAGCCGTCCAGCCGCCCCGCCGCCACGTAGCAGAGGTCCAGCGCCGCGGACCCGAATCTCCGTATTCCGCGTGCTTCCATCAGGAAGTTCACGAAATGTTCGACCGCGTGCTCCGGGTTCTGCGCGACATCGTAGGGGAATCCCGTCATGAGGAGACTGTTGATCAGTTTTTCGGTCTTCGAGACATTCATCCGCCGTCCGTTCATGTACGCCCCGCTCCCCTTCTCGGCGGTGAACAGGATATCCTGGTTCGGATCGTACACCACCCCGGCGATGATCTCCCCCCTGTGCTCAATGCCTATGGTGACACAGAAAACGGGGAGCCCGTGCAGGAAATTCGTCGTCCCGTCGAGGGGATCGATGATCCACTTGTATTCGGCATCCGGGCCGCTCCCGCCGCTCTCTTCCGCGAGTATCCCGTGTGTCGGGTAGTGCCGCCTGATCAGGCTGATGATCTTCTCCTCGGAACCCCTGTCGATTTCCGAGACCAGGTTCCGTTCCTCCCCCTCTTTCGTTTCGATCCTCCTGACTTTGCCGACGCTCTCCTTGAGGAATTTTCCCGCCTCGCGGGCTGCTTCGATCGCCACGTTGATCATGTCTCCGACGCCGCTCCCTGTTAATGGACAATGATAACAAAATCCACCCCGGTATTCCACGCCTTTGTTTCTCTTCCCCGTTTTCCGTAGGTTATGCGCATTCACACAGCAACGGAGCGACAATGCGCGATCTCCTCATCTCCTTCGTGTGTCTCTCACTTTTCGCCGGATGCTCGCGGGATGAACGACGCCGGATGGACCGGGCGCCGATCCGGATTGACGATCTCGCGATCCCGGTCTCCGGGGAGGCCCGTTCGTATATGCAGTCGGACAGGGCCGGGGCGTTCCTCACCGGCGTGGTGGGCGGGAGCGATGACGGCGACAGTTGGTCCGTGGGAGGCGTCGAGGTACTGGACGATGTGCGGGTGGAATGGGCCGGGGAGATTCTTTCTTCTGACAGACTCGATTCTGCCCGCATACTTCCGTTTGAAACCACACGGTATTACCGCGGAGGGATCTCCCTCGGTGTTTCCGTCCTCGAGGCTGCCGGCGGCGCGGACGTGCACGCGTTTCTTGTCCGCGCGGCGCTTCCGCGTCCGGGGAAAGTCACACTCCATGCTTTTCCCGCGGCGGGGAGTGCGGGGTCCGGTACGGGTCATCTCTGGGTCCGTCAGCTCGCGGGGGGAGAGACGCTCCTTGTCACCGCGGGAGACGATTGCTCGGTGACACATGACGGAGTTTCAGTCGACGGGACCGGGAAAGCGGCATTTCTTCTCTGTACGGTCGGGCCGGGTGCAGATCGGGGCATCGCCTCTCTCCTGTACGCCCGCGCGGATTCGCTCCTGGCGGCCCGGAGAATGCGCATGGAGAGCGTTCTCAACAGATCGTATTTCAATACGTCCGACGACTCACTCGACTGCGCCGTCCACTGGATGATGCTCGCTCTCGACGGACTGATGGTGGACCGTCGCGATACGTTTGCGGTAGCCGGTCTTCCCTGGGACGGATCGATCGACGTGCGCGACAACGCCCAGTCCATCGCCGGGCTTGGACTTGCGACCGGCGACTACCCCCGTACCGCCGCGATTCTCCGCTCCCTCTCCCGCTACCAGGACACGCTCAGCAGAAGCGCGACGTACGGGCGCCTCCCCGCCCGGATCGTGCACGACCGCCCGACCTATGACGGAGCGGATGTGTCACCCTGGTTCGTGAGGGAGTTATATGATCAGGTTGTCAACACGGATGATACGACCCTCCTTCGCGCGCTCTATCCCCTGATCACAAAGAGTATCGACGGCACGCTGAGAACGCACGTTGACAGGTTTAACCTCCTTGTCCACGGACCCCGCGAAACATGGATGAAGGGTGTGGCCAGGGGGAACAGGGCGGTTGAGATACAGGTTTCGTGGTATTTTCAGCAGCTCATCGGCAGGTTCGCAGCGTCCTACCTCGGGGATACCGTCGCTTCCCGCAGGTGGGAAGACCTCCCGGAGAAGACCGCCCGGAACTTCACGCTTCTCTTCACGGACTCCGCGGCCCATACGCTGGCGGACCATCTGGACGCCGACGGTACCCGGTCAACGGAGATCCGCCCGAACGGCGTCATGTGTCTCGAGATGCTCGACGAGGAGGCGTTGCGTCACGGAGTCACACGCACTGCCGTTGCGGGCCTCCTCTCTCCGGAAGGCGTCCGGACACTCGCTCCCTCCGATCCACGTTTTGCCCGCTCCCCTGGTGCCCCCGGGTGGGAATCTAACGGGCCTGTCTGGACATGGCTTGCCGGGCCTCTTTCCTACGCGCTTACCCGGTATGACCGGCAGGACGTAAGCTACCCCCTGATGCGGAGGATGGCCGGTCTGGCTCTCGGGAGCGGCATGGCCGGGACACTTCCCGCACGGTTCGATCCATCTCCGGGCGGAGGGAAGGCGTCGCTCACCGGCATGTCAGAGTTCATACGGAGCATCTACCAGGACTATTTCGGGGTGCGGGTTGATATGGCCGCGGGGACATTCGTCCTTCAGCCCAGGCTCCCGGCGTCACTCCCCGTGGTCCAGTTCACGGTATTTGCCGGCAGCTCCCCGATTGAAGTGGAATACAGCAGGAACAGGGAGAACACCCGCGTGCACCTGAATGCGCCGGTATTGCCGAAGGAGATGAAAGTGAACCTTCTCTGGATGATGGAAAACGGGGACGCGTGGCGCGGGTCGTTCCGCCTGAGGGGAGGTGTTCCGGCCGCGATCGTTTTGGGGGATGACGACGCCGTCATCTACCAGGGAGAGAGCCGCGGGGAACTCGAAGGGAAGAGGAAGCTGAAGAATTTCTCGCAGCGGAAGGATGCCCTTGATCTCTCCCCGGTGCCGTGACTCCGGGGGGGTGGCCGGCCGGCTTACGAGGTGCGCCCGCCCCCCTTCCTCTTGATCAGAAGGGATTTCTTGAGCTGCTCGAGCCGCGTACTGTTCATCCGCACGCGGAGCGTGATCCCTTCCCCGTCATATCGTTCCTCGAGTACCTCCCCTGTCTCGTGCACGCGNNTTGGCGGAGACGTAGGCGATGACGTTTCTGTTCGCGAGGAGGTCGACCTTGTTGAACACCATCACGGTGGGTTTCCCCTCGGCGCCGATTTGCTCGAGCGTTTCGTTCACGACGGCGATCTGCTCTTCGAAGAGCGGATGACTGATGTCGATCACGTGAAGCAGGATATCTGCCTCTCGCACCTCGTCAAGCGTGCTCTTGAACGACGCGACGAGATTGTGGGGGAGCTTGCGGATGAACCCGACGGTATCGGAAAGGAGTATCCGGTGTGCGGGTGTGATGGGGACGAGCCTGACTGTCGAGTCGAGCGTGGCGAAGAGCATGTCTTCGACAACCACGCCGGCGCCGGAGAACCAGTTCAGAAGCGTCGATTTTCCGGCGTTCGTATATCCGACGAGCGCCACCCGGGGGAATTGCTCCCTTCCTTTCCGCTGGACTTCCCTTTCCTTGCCGATCTCGCGGATCTTGGCACTCAGGTGCGTGATCCTGGTCCGGATTGCGCGGCGGTCCGTCTCGATCTGTGTCTCCCCGGGTCCCTTCGTCCCGATGCCGCCGAATTGCTTGGAAAGGTGCGTCCACTGGCGGGTCAGGCGGGGGAGCATGTACTGCAGCTGGGCGAGCTCCACCTGCGTCTTTGCCTCGTTCGTCCTTGCGCGTGATGCGAAAATGTCGAGTATGATCCCGCTTCTGTCGATGATCTTGCACTTTATCAGCTTCTCGAGATTGCGCACCTGTACGGCCGACAGGTCGTCGTCGAATATGATGATGTCGATCTTCTTCTCCTCCGCCAGGTAGGCGAGTTCCTCGGCCTTCCCCTTCCCGATGAAGAAGGCGGCGTTGATCGAGTGGCGCACCTGCAGTAGCCGGTGCACCACCTCCGCCCCGGCGGAGTCCGCCAGTCGCGCAAGCTCGTCGAGATAGTCCTCGACCTGTCCGCGTCTTTCAGAGGGGGTCGCGACGCCGACAAGTATCGCCCGTTCGCGCACACCGGTGCTCATCATGTTCATACGGCCTCCCTGTTGCCGGACTTCGTTCCCGGGGCCCGCCCCACCGCCATCTCGGCGACGGCAAGCAATGCCGCCAGCACGAGGAAATCCTTCCAGAGCTCGAATCCGTACCGCGCCTGGCGCACGGTCTCTCCTGCCTGCTCCGGCGGCATTGTAAATATCTGCCCGGAGGGAATGCCGGCGCCCGCCCGGAATTTTTCAATGTCGTCGTTTGTCGCGGTCCTGAGATCCGACTCGCCGGGAGAAATGTTCACGGCCACGGCGGCGAGGTCTCCGGCCTTCTCTCCCGTCCCCCGTCCGTCGCGGGAAAGCCGGTACACGCCCCTCTCCCGTGCAGTCCCGCCGCTGAATATGGCGGTCCCCGCCCCGCCCTGGAACTCCGGCACGACCTTCTGGACCCTTCCTTCCGGCGAAGTGATCGTGTAGGTGTCCCTGTCGGTGAACGTCCGGAGCCTGAGAGAGAATTGCAGCGGATCACCGGGGGCCAGCGACGGGTGTGGCGTGACGCGTGATCCGGTGTAGGCGATCCCCCGGTGCAGCAGGGGTGCGAATACTCCTTTGAGCGGGAAATCGGACCAGGCGGTCCCCGCTTCGACCGCGAAGAGAAGCACCCGCCCTGATCCGTCGCTGTAATCGACAAGGAACGCGTTGCCGTCCGTAAGGCCGATAACACGTGTTCCCTTCTCCCCCGCGGAGAGGGGGAGTGACCTCAGTATCCGGGGGGACTCAACCGCCGGCTTCCCCCCCCCTTTTTTCATGTCGAACAGTCCTTCAAACAACGGGTGGGCGTAGTCGACGGACGAGAAGGAAAGGAAGCTCCCGGAGGGCGCGCTCACCGGCATTCCGGACGGGGCGGGGAGTCCGAGTTCCCTGAAGAGCCCGCCGTCCCCGGCGGGGGCCGCTGCACCGGGGAAGAGGACCAGGCCCCCTCCCTCGCTGACAAATCGCGCCACGCGACGGGCTGCCGGGGGGGTAATCCCCTCGAACCCGCACATGACGATGACGTCAACACGTGATAGATCAGCAGACGGGAGCTCCGTGTTCGTGATCTCGAGCGCGGAGAGGTGGCCGGCGAGGAGCGAATCCCCCCCGAGTGTCAGGGCAAGCGTGGCAAGCCGGGTGGAAGCGGCATCCGGCCCTGTCAGGAGGACGGCGATGTGTTCCGGGACCTCCAGCACGAAAGCGTACGCGTTGTCGGATTCGAACGCGTCATCCTCAATCTGTACCGAACATCCGAGTATCCCCCTCCGCTTCACCATGAATGAAAAAACGGGACGGATTTCGCCGTGCGGGGGAACATCCGCCGACTGCTGGGCGACCCGGGCGCCGTCGGAGTAGAGGCTCACGACGGATCCCCGTACGGGCTCGTCCCCCGTGTTGCTTATCACGGGGCGGAACCGGACCGGCTTTTTGTCCGTCAGGATCCTGGTCAGGAGCTCTCCCCCCGTCACCCCTGTGTTCTCATGTCGCAGAGGGGGAGAAGAGCAGAGGAAGACCTTTGTACGCGGGTCGGGCACTCTGCCTGAGCCGGAAGGCGTTCCCCCCGGGACGGGTGATATCCCTGATGTTGTTGAGACGAGCTGTGTCGCCTGCCCGTCACCGACGAAAACCACCTCCCGGTTCGCGTCGGATGAGGATGCAAGGAGTGGCCCGAGCGACAGGAATGCCTCTCCGAGCGGGACGCTGATCGGTGACGGGGTCATCCGGCCGAGCAGCTCGCGTGCCGATTCCGGCGTCCTCGTTGAAGGGAGAGGGTTTCCCGTCCGGAGCTCCGACAGCGGGACCAGGTAAAGCCTGTCTCCCTCCGTGGCGATGTCGATGAGCCTGCTCGCTGTCTGTGTGGCGCGTGTGAATGCCGTCCCCCGTTCGTCGCGGACGCCCATGCTCGGTGAATCGTCCACGATGATGATCATCGTGCTCGATGCGCCCGGGGCCCCGAATCCCCCGAGCCGGACACGGAGTGCGGGGCGCGAAAACGCCATGACGACGGCGATGATGAGCAGCGTACGGAGGATCAGCAGGAGTATCTGCCTGAACCGGAGGCGTCGCATGGACGTCTTTTGCAGTTCCTTCAGGAACCGGACGGAGCTGAATTCAACGGTGCGGAGTTTGCGCAGGTTCAGGAGGTGCAGGAGAACGGGAACGGCTGCAGCGGCGAGACCGAAGAGAACAAAGGGATTCAGAAATGTCATCAGCCGAAAGAATCAAAAAAGTTAACAGAAAAGCAACTTGACATTGCCGCACCTGCGGGATATATTTCATGCAGGGCGTCTGCCCTGCCGGCCAGAGTACTCCAGCGTTCTTCCCTTTGTGTTCCGTCGGTCCACATTAATTCACTCGTAGGCGTATGCCCCGTCGCTTCCGCGCTGTTGGAGCGCTCATCTGCTTTCTTTCGCTCGGGTTCATCGGGACCGGAGGAGGGGATGACCGGAACTCTCCGCAGGGGATCCGGAAAACCGCGGACGACACCGACCGCAATTTCACGACGACGGGAAATATCGCGCTCACGGTGACGAATTTCGGCGTCATCGGGACGCGGAACGCGTACTGGCCGGATCAGCCCTCCTGTGAATACCCCCGCGGCTCGCGTATTGAGCATCTGTACCAGGGGGCCCTCTGGGTCGGTGCCGTTTCCCGGAAGTCAGGGCAGCAGCATGTGAGCACGGGAGCGACGGACCAGGCTTCGTCTTCCCATACAGGGAAGGATTATGAGTTCACCTCGGATGCCGGCTCGGGGATGGTACAGCGATCAACGCTCTCCAGTTCCCAGTACTTCTCCGAGGACGCAATCAGTCACCAGGATTTTGCAGGCTTCTATTCCGACCTCCACAGGACCAATCCAACGACCGGCGATACGATCCCGGGCCACACCCCGCTCGGCATCGCCGTCAGGCAGGAGAGTTACGCCTGGAATTTTCCGTTCGCAGATTTTTTCGTGATACTCAATTATACGCTCTACAACGTCACCTCCGACACGCTTGATTCGGTGTACGTGGGGTTCTGGAACAATGCGGTTGTGAGGAACACGAACAACGTGCGGCCGGGGACCACCGGGTACTTCAATCATGGCGGTAACGGATATTCCGATACGCTGAGGATGATGTACACGTTCGATTTCGACGGAATCCCCGCCCCGCCTCCGGCGGACAGTTATATCGGTGTCCAGCTCCTGGGGGCAACTCCCTTCCCCCACGGCGTGGATTCAGTCGGGAACCTCGTGAAGCGTACGTACTACAACGCGTGGATATACCGGAGTCTGGGGGGGGACCTGGACTATTTCTCCCCTCTCGACGACGCCGGGAATATCGGCGGGGCGCGGAGCAGGTTCGACCGTCTGGCTTCGTCCATGCCTCAGCCGAAGATCGACATTCTCAGGACCCAGGCGAACAATATTACGACGCTCATCTCCACCGGCCCCTTTTCCTCGCTGCTCCCCGGTGACTCCCTCAACGTCGTGTTCGGCGTCATCTGTGCCCGGAAGAATGGTCTGCTCCCCGCGCATCTCGACACGCGTGATCAGCGGAAGAACCTCTACTCGAACGCCTCATTCTGTCAGAAGGCGTATCAGGGGGAGGATATCAACGGAAACAACAGGCTCGATCCGGGAGAAGATCTCAACGGAAACGGCCGACTGGACCACTACCAGCTCCCCCAGCCCCCCCGCCCGCCGAAAGTCAGGGTGGAGGTCGGGAGCCAGGAGGTGACGGTGTACTGGGACAAATCCAGTTCCGAGCTCTCCGTTGATCCCGTGACGGGTGAGATGGACTTCGAAGGCTACAGGGTCTACCGGTCCACTCCGGGCGCGGATTTCACAAACCCCCAGGACCTCCTGCTGAATCTCACGCTGGTGGGAGATTTCGACATCCCGGGGGACGGGATCGGCCACGACACGGGGTTCGACCCGGTGCGCCTCGCCCAGGCGAAGTTCTTCCCGGGCGACACGGTGGGATACTGGTACCGCTTTCCCCCCGCCGGGACGAACATGACCCACCTGAACGGATGGCAGTACATCTACGGTGTCGCCGCGTACGACCGGGGGGACTCCGCGACGGGGGTGAGCTCGCTCCAGAGCAAGACCGAGCTCGCGCGCGTCATCCCCGGGACTCCGCCGGTCCCCGCGGGGACAAAAGGAGTCGGGGTCTATCCCAACCCGTATTACGGCAACGCGGTGTGGGACGGCTCGGGGGAGAGGAACAGGAAGATTTATTTCTACAATCTCCCGCAGCGGTGTGAGATCAGGATCTATACGCTCGCGGGGGACATCGTTGCAGACATACAGCATGACGGCGCCTCATACGACGGCACGGACATCGCCTGGTTCCGCCAGTTCAGCGGCACAGGGACTTCGCCCCGTTTCTCAGGCGGGGAACACGCATGGGATCTCATCAGCAAGTATGACCAGGCCATCGCCACCGGACTCTATCTCTACACGGTGCGCGATGCGCAGACGGGGGAGACGGTGAAGGGAAAATTCCTGGTCATAAAATAACCGGCACGTTGCTCATCATTATCAATCACTACAACAGGAGGAGTATCATCATGAAGAGGCTGATAACAATTCTCTGTCTGCTCGCGCTGGGGGTTCTGCCCGTGCTCTCGCAGACGTACCCGCACGTTGCGATACAGGACCTTCAGAAGGTCCCGATCGATTCGCTGCTTCTGGCGGACACACTGCAGACGAGCACGACGCGGTTTTCCATCCAGGCGTCCCGCTATTACCACGACACGGTCGAGACGACAGGCATCGTCGTCGTCCCGAAAGGGATCATGGGCTACAACAATGCCGGCTGGAGCATACTCCTCTACGATACCGCCAGTGTCAGCTCCTGGCGCGGCCTCTGGGTAAAGACGAACGCCGTCACCGACAGTTCCCAGGCGAAGCTTGACGGTTTTGACGCTCTCGAGGCGGGGGACGTGGTCACGATACGGGGATGGATCGATGAATTTCCGACGAACACGCTCAGCAGCCTGACGCAGCTCGTGTACCTCCCGGGGAAGCAGATCATACCGATCGGCAAGGTGGCTGTTCCTCCCCCGGTGAATCTGACCGTCTCCACGTTCTATCAGGGGCCGTACCCCGGCGGGAAAGTCAGGTTCAGCACGGGCGAACAGTACGAGGGGATGTTTGTCCAGTTGACGAACCTTGTCATACCCTCGTACAGCAACGCAGTGAACGGGACGTTCAACATGATCCAGAACGGAAACCAGATCTCGATGTACGACGTTTCGGACTACTGGACGCTCCGCCGTCCGAATCCCTCCGGCTGGACATACAAGCTCCCCCCGATACAGGCGTCGATCGACACGATCCGCGGCGTGATATGGACTGTATCCGGAGGCGACAATTTGAAGGGCTATGAGATCGCCCCGATATTCAAGACAGACGTCGTTGTCGGAACGACGAATCCGGCCCTGACAACCGCCAGGCGCACGCCGATGGCTCCGCGCCCGACTGATTCGGCGCGCGTCACCGTCCAGGCGTACAGGCAGGCGGGCGGTGCCGCGATCGACTCGGTGAAGCTGTTTTACAGGTTCAACTCCGGCGCATTCGTCGGTCTGCAGATGACCGCGCCCACGACTGACAGCACGTGGAAGGCCGTCATCCCCCCCGCCCCCGATTCGACGTTCGTCCGCTATTACATGAAGGCGTTTGATCACGCGGGGAAAACCACGCCGCTTGTCAGCTACTCGTCGAGCAGCGGCACCGATACGGCCCAGGGGTTCTTCTTCTACGAATCCATGAACCGGGCGTTTACGATCAGGGACATACAGTACACCCCCTTCTCGAACGGTTACAGCCCGTACGCGGCCGATACCGTCACATCAGGAGCGACGGTCTCGGTCTCTGGCATCGTCACGGCCGATACGAGCGACATCTACCTGAACGGGAACCCGGCAAGCACTGTGGGGGGGACGTACGGCTGGTACATGCAGTCCACGAATGCTCCCTGGAGCGGAATCTGGATCGTCGGTGATTCGACAATGTACAAACTGCACCACGGCGACAGCGTGACGGTCACCGGCTCTGTCGAGGAATGGTACAGTTTCGGTCAGAGGGTGACGACAAGGATCTCGGCGATACATAACCCGGTCGTCAACACCACCGGCAATCCGATCCCCGCCGCGGTGTCGAAGGCGACGAGCGTGTTCGGCTCGAGCGTGGCAAGCGGGAACGCCAGCGCCGAACCGTACGAGGGGATGCTCGTGAAATTCACAAACGCGAAAGTGACGAACCTCAACCCGTACTTCTCCGATGCGACATGGTACGAGATCAACGACGGAACCGGCGCCGTCTGGGTGCACCGGGACGGGAAGAATTCGTACACGAACATCGCGGCGGACACGGCCACGCATCCGGCATGGAAAGTCCTCAAAGTCGGTGACAAGATCTCCACGATGACAGGGATCATCCATTTCAGCGTGAACCGGTACAAGTTCGTCCCCCGGACCGACGCGGACTTCGGCACCCTCACCGGCATCGACGGTCTTCAGAACGGCACGATCCCGGTCAGGTATGCGCTCGAACAGAACTACCCCAATCCCTTCAACCCCTCCACGGTCATCGAGTTCAAGATGCCCGCCTCCGGAGCGGTCAGCCTGAAGGTGTACAACATACTGGGGCAGGAAGTGAAGACGCTCGTGGACGGGATGCAGCCCGCGGGGAACTATACGTACCGGTTTGACGGAGCGAACCTCTCCACCGGCGTCTACTTCTACCGGCTGCAGAGCGGATCGTTCGTCCAGGTGCGCAAAATGATGTTGCTGAAGTAACGCTTCTCAGTCATTGCAGGCGTAGCGAGTTAGCCTGTCATTGCGAGGGGGCCACGCCGGAGGCGTGGCCCCCGAAGCAATCTGGTTAACATGGTGTCATTGCGAGCGAAGCGAAGCAATCTGATTTACAGTGATACATAAACGCATCACATACCCTTTCCTGTTTCTCCTCCTCTGCAACTTTCTGAGCTGCAGGGAGCATCTTGTCGACGCCCCTCTCGCGAACCAGACGCCGAAGACCGCACTCTGGCTCTATCCCCAGTCTGAGATCCGCGCGGGCGTCAGCAAGGAGCAGCTCCACTGGTGGGGGGAGGACCCGGACGGGGTTGTTCGCGGTTATCTGTTCGGTTTCCGAATCGTCCCACTCCCCGTGACATCGCCATCTTCCCCTGACACCATGCGGTACGTCTGGACTGTTGCGACGGACACGACAATACTTTTTCCGCTGGACACGGCGTTCCGGCGTTTTGCGGTCACGGTCCGTGCGGTGGACAACACGTTCGGCGGGCTTCCGGAGCATTCCCCTGTCCGCATTTGGCCGTTCCCGTACTGGGACGTGAACGACAACGGCGTCTTCGACAGCGGTGACATGCGCCTCGACGGGCTTTCCGCCGCGATGGACCCCGCCGGCAGCACGCTGACGTTCCCTGTGTTGAATTCCCCCCCTTCGGTCAGTTTCGTGCCGAATCCGGCTGACCCGACTGTCCCCCAGAAGCAGCCGGATACCACGTTCACCGCGGCAACGTTCTCCTGGACGGCGAGCGATCCCGACGGTAACAACACGCTCCGTTCATACCGCATAGCGCTGAACGATACGAGCAACCCTGCAAACTGGCTCACGCTTTCTCTCCGTGATACGATCGTCACGCTGGTCGTCCCGCGGAGCAGGAGCGATGCGGCCGCTTCCGGACCGGGGGCACAGGTGCAGGCCGATGTCTACGGCGGCTCGTTCCTCTCCCGCCGGCTGATCGGCCAGATCCCGGGACTCAGGCTCGACGCGGGGAACGTCCTCTTTGTTCAGGTTAAAGATGTGGCCGGTGCATACAGTCCTGCGATAACAATGCCTTCGGGGACGGACAGGTGGTTCGTGAGAAGACCCCGCGGACGCCTGCTCATCGTCAATGACTATATAAACTCGGACGGCGACCTGGCGCTCTCCACGTATGTCAATAATCTCGCGAATATCCCCGGGGGACAGTTCACGCAGGTGGACATGCTGAACATCGGTGCCGGGCTCTCGGCGGCCGATAAAAACAACGGGAAGGCCGGACCCTTCACGCCTCCGTTTGTCGACCCGGCGCTGATACAGACGTTCCTGCTCTATGATTACATTTTCTGGTACACCGACCAGTATCCGAGTCTGGCCACCGCCCAGCTTTCCCTCTTCACATACATGCAGAACGGGGGGAAGGTGCTCTTCTCGACGACGTTCCAGAGCGGCCTCGATCCCCGGGCTGCATTCAAGGACTTCGCGCCCATAGACAGCATCAACAGCTCGCCGTTGCCTTCCACGACACATCCCTCGCCCGGCGACACGCGTATACCCGTCAACTACCGGGTCTACCCGGACAGCACAAATGCCGGGGCGATCTACCCGCAGCTGGCGTTTATCCTGAACGGAGGGTCGCCGGTCCACTTTGTGTTCATGCGGCCGATATACAAGCGGTCCGATGCCCGGTATCTCTATCACCTCCAGCCTGACACGGCCAATGTGCCTCCCCGGTATATCGGCATGCCGAATATCGCCGCGGTGGACGGACAGCGGACGATCGTCTTTGTCGGACTTCCGCTCCACCTGCTTGACAACAAGATTTACGGCAACCCGGACGGGCTCCAGGCGTTTTTCAACAGGGTGTTTACGCAGGAATTCAATCCTCTCCACAAAGTCAACAGGTCCAGATTCTGATGCGTCCCGGGATCACCATACTCCTGGTCCTCTCTGTTCTGCTGGCGCATGTCGCGGGATTCGCCCAGGGCGTGCAGACTCCGGACAAAGGACGCATACAGGGAAAGGTCGTGGACGCGAAGTCGGGTGAAGGACTTCCGGGCGCGAACGTGACGGTCAAGGGGACATACTACGGCGGGTCAAGCGACGTCGAGGGGAACGTCGGGATCGAGCGTGTGAATCCCGGGGTCTACGTCCTGGAGGTCTCGCTTCTCGGCTACAAGACCGTCCAGTTCACAAACGTGAATGTCCTGGCGGGAGGGACGGCGACGATCCGCGCAAGGATGGAAGAGAAGATACTCGCGGTCGGTCAGGAGGTCGTGGTTGTGGGTGAGAAGCCGCTCTTTGATATCGAAGAAACATCGAGCAAGCGGAGCATCGAGCAGGCCGACATCCAGGCGGCGGCCGTGCAGGATGTCCAGGGACTGGTCTCGCTCCAGCCGGGCGTTGTTCTCGCGGACAACGAGATACATATCCGGGGGGGACGAGCCTCCGAAAATGCCTACCTCGTGGACGGCATCTCCGTGCAGGACCCGCTGGCGGGGACAGGGTTCGGTCTCCAGCTCAGTCCTGAATCGATACAGGACGCAGAGGTCATCACGGGGGGCTATAACGCTGAATACGGTCAGGCGACATCCGGGATCGTGAACATCACGACCCGTGAGGGGGCCGACAAATATAGCGGGGCATTTTCCTACAAGACCGACCACCCGGGAAATCCCCGCTATCGCGGGAACTGGAACACCGACATTTATAATGGGACGGTGAGCGGCCCCGAGCCCGTCACCTCGCTCCTCCTTCCCGCTCTCGGGGTGCAGATTCCGGGACAGATGAGCTTTTTCGCGTCGTTCAACGCAAATCTCACCGACGGGTACACCCGGTGGGTCGAAACCGTCGGCGCAGACAACCGGGTGAGCGGATACCAGGTCGAGGCCCCGAACGGACTGTATTCCTCCGTCTTCCCGTCGGGGGGAGGCTCGGGCCTGTCGCCGCGGCGCAGCAACAACTACTCCTGGATGGGAAAGCTCACCTACAGACCCGCGACGACGACGAAGATCGCCTACACCTACAACCAGTCGGTCGTGATCGACCAGAACACGCAGACAATCGAAGCGACGCTCGAGCATGTCGAGCCCAACCCGGGATACCAGTATCTCTTCCAGTACATCCCCGACAGTGCAAACACGTTCACCCAGGTGAACATCCAGCACTCGATCTCCTGGACGCAGACCCTGAGCAAGCAGACTTTTTTTGAGTTGCACCTGAGCATGTACTCCGTGCATGTCCGGGGGGACGCCAACGGGAAGCCGTTCAGCTCCTACATCGAGCCTCAGGATATCGTGAAGTACCCCCTGAGGTACTACAACCAGTCCAGCGACACGGTCGGTGTGGTCCCCGGGGACGGGTTCTATGATCTGGGTTCCCCCACGGTGTGGACTGACCACTTCATGGACGAGTACACGGTCAAGTTCGACCTGACGAATTTCTTCACCGAGAGGAACAAGTTCAAGGCCGGGATCGAGATGCGGTTCGAGAACATGCAGATGGTTGACATGGTGGACCCGTGGGTGAAGCCGCTCGGGTATGACAACGACATATACTCGGTGAAGACGGCGCAGGGGGCGCTGTACGCGCAGGACAACATCACGATGAGCGGCATGATACTGAATTTCGGCGCACGACTGGACTACTGGATGCCCGGCAAGTACGTCGATGATGTCGCTTCCGACACCTCCTCCTCAGTCATCATCAGTCCGGGCCTGCGCGAGCAGTATCTGCACGACACCTTTTCGCTGTTCGGCCGCCGCTTCAAGGCGCGGCTCAGTCCGAGGCTCGGCATCTCGCATCCGATCTCCGACAACCAGTCGCTCTTCTTCTCGTACGGGCATTTCTCGAAATTCCCCCGGCCGCAGTTTGTGTACGCGAAGCTCAACCGGACGAGCGTCCGTTCATCGCTCCCCGTGGGAAACCCGGACCTTAATCCGGAAACGACGGTGGCCTACGAGCTGGGGATCAGGAACCAGCTCTCCGGGAACGACGTCCTCACCGTGACGGCGTATTATAAAGACATCTTCGACTATGTGACGGAGGCGACGGTACAGCGCATCTCGCAGGTGGGGGGCGCGCAGTACTACACGACCTACCTGAACTCCGATTACGGCCGCTCGCGCGGCCTGGAGGCGGAGTACATCAAGAGGATCGGCGATTGGTTCCGCGGCACGGTCTCCGGCTCGTATTCGATCTCCACGGGGAAGAGCTCGACCCCCGACGAGTCCATTTTCCGGCTCCAGCAGGGGCAGCCTGAGAACATCAAGGAAAGCTACCTGATCTGGGACCGCCCGCTGCAGGTGTCGCTGAACCTGAACTTCACGGTGCCGAAGGATCAGCCCCTGTTCGGCGTCGACGTGCTGAAGGAGATGAACCTCTTCGTGCGCGTGTTCTACGAATCGGGGAAGCGGTATACGCCCCAGATTTTCACCGGCATTGATGCCGCTTCGGGGCGTCCGCAATACGTCAGCGACCTCAACAACGTGAACGGGTCAATCGGCCAGTACTGGTTCTGGATCGACCTGAATTTTGAGAAATACTTCGATCTCGGATTCGGCCGCCTCGTCGCGAACGTGGAGGTGCAGAACCTGCTCGACAGGAAGAACTCGCAGATCATCAACCCGGCGACCGGCCGCGCCTACGAATACGGAGACCCGACGCCGAACAGCTACAACGACCCGCTGTATCCGCAGCTCACCGGGACGATCTCCCCCTTCCCGTACGACCCGTCGCGGTACCTGAACCCGCGCACGGTCAGGTTCAGTCTGGCAGTCAGGTTCTGACATGAGCGTCCACTGCCGTCATATCGCGCTCTTCCTGCTCCTGGCGGCCTGCGCAGCGGGCGCCTCCGCCCAGCTTGTCCCCAACCTGGGAGGACAGCGCGCCGGGATCTCGGCGTTCCAGTTCCTCAAGATCGGCGTCGGTGCCCGGGGCGTCGCGATGGGAGAGTCATTCGTCGCCGTCGCCAACGACGTCTCCGCTTTGTACTGGAACCCGGCGGCACTTGTCCAGTTCACGCAGGACCAGGCGATGGCGGCGCACACCGAATACCTGGTCGACATCAAGCACGAGTTCTTCGGCGTCGCCTGGCATCTCTCGACGCAGGACGCCGTCGGAGCGTCGTTCACCTCGCTGCACATGAAGGACATGGAGATCACGACCGAGACACAGCCGTTCGGGACGGGGCGGTACTTCTCATTCGGCGATATCGCCGTCGGACTCTCCTACAGCCGGAAGATGACCGACCAGTTCAGCTTCGGTGCGACGGTGAAATACGTCGAAGAGACGCTCGACGTGCTGAAAATGCGCTCGGTCATGGTCGACATCGGTACCTGGTACTGGACGGGACTCGGCAGCTCCCGGTTTGCGGTGGCAATTGCGAACTTCGGCTCCGATGTCGCGCCGAGAGGGACGGTGACGCAGTTCAGCGGGGCCCAGGTCTCCAGCTTCCAGTCATTCTCGGTNNTCGATCCAGCTCAACCACCCGAACGACAACGCGGAGAACGTCCGGTTCGGACTCGAGTACTCGTACCAGAAGACGTTCTTCCTCCGGGCGGGGATCAAGAGGACGATCGGCCAGCAGTTTCTGGGGGAGGATCTGACGTCGGAGGAGAGTTTCACTCTCGGCGCGGGGGTTCTCGTCCCCATGGGCCTCAGCGTCATCGGGGCCGATTATGCGTTTGCGAATTTCAGCCGCCTCGGGACCGTGCACCGGATCAGCCTCTCATTCACGCTCTGAGCGATGCGCAACGGAGTCCTCATACCCCTGATCGTCCTCGTCGCGGGCCTCTTCGTGGCCTGCCAGAAGGAGTTTGATATTTCGACGCTCCCGCGACAGCCGGACACCCTCCTGGACACGTCGTACGTGGAGCTCTTCCCGCCGTTCGGGGGTTTCGCAGGGGCGGAGGACATTGCGGTCGGCGGCAATGACGGGCTCCTCTACGTGGCAGACACGCGTGCCAACAGGATCGTGATGATGAACAGGGCGGGGCAGATCATGAGCACACGCACGATGCTCCACCCGCGTTCGATAGCACAGGACCTCCGTCTTGATCTCCTCGTGGGAGGGGAAATTGTCGCGCCGGACGGTGACACGGTGGGGGCGATATTCCGCGTCCATCTCGTTTCGTCGAACCAGGATACGGCCCACCATCTGGAGAAGTCGCGCATCGACACGGTCTGGCGGGAGCTGGCGAAACCTGCGCGCCGCTTTCCCGGCCTGACGGTCTTTTACGACAATACGTATATTGCGGCACGCTCCGGCCCGGACAACAGCAGCTTCATCGATCCCGACGGCCGCGTGCTTCTCTTTGACGCGGACGACCGGTTCATCACCCCGGTCCCGGCCCTTACGACGGGGACCGGAAGCGGCATCACCAACATTTACATCCCGACCGGAGTCGCGGCATTCCCGGGGGTGAAGGATTTTCTCCTCGTGCAGGCGTCGCAGGGGGTCGCGTATGGCGCGATATGGCTCCAGTACCAGGTGACGTCCGATTTTGTAGGGTGGCTTCCAAAATTCGACCCGGCGAATCCCGACCAGCGGAGCGTGGACTTCATCCGCCCGAACAGGTTTCTTCTCCCGCAGGCTGTCGCGGTCGACAATGTCCGCCGCGATGTCTTTATCGCTGATGCCACGCTGGACAGCGTGTTCAAGTTCAACAGCCGGGGGACCTTTAAGGCCGAATCGTTCGGTTTCTACCGCTCGGGCGGCGCGATGAAGAGACCTTCCGGGCTCGCGTATTTTGCCACAGTCCTTTATGTCCTCGACGGCGAGACGGGACAGATACTCCGCTACCGACTCTCGGCCGACGTTCCGCATTGATTTTCCTCCCCGAAACAGCTACTATTCTTTACTCTATTGACCTCCTCCGACCGGACCCCGATGGGGAGCCGACATATCACTATCCCTCTCCTGACCCTGCTGTTCTTTGTGCAGGCACTGACGATGACCGCCCCCGCAGGTGAGCGGTTCACGATCAGGCCCCATTTCGACCCATCCCGCACCGAACGCCTCCCGCTGAACGGGCACCGGCAGTTGAAACGCCCCCGTGTTGCCCTCGTCCTGAGCGGGGGAGGCGCCAGGGGAGTTGCCCAGATCGGCGTCCTCCGTGTCCTCGAGCGGTACCACATCCCCGTTGACTTCATCGCCGCAACAAGCATGGGTGCGATCGTCGGCGGTCTCTACGCATCGGGGTACACGGTCCCGGAAATCGAGGCCCTCGCGCTGGAGACCCCCTGGGACGACATACTTTCCCTCAGCGACGAAACGAAGCGGACAGAGCTCTTTGTCGACCAGAAAATCGCCGGTGACCGGAGTTTCCTTGCCGTCCGGTTCCAGGGTTTTGAACCCGTGATCCCCTCTGCGATATCCAGCGGTCAGCGGCTCACGGATTTCCTGAGCACGCACACACTCCAGGCGCTCTACCACCCGGTCCCTGACTTTGATCACCTGAAGATCCCGTTCCGGGCCGTGGCGACCGACCTGGTGTCGGGGACACGCGTCATCATCAGGGACGGCTCTCTTGCGGAGGCGCTCCGCGCCAGCGCAACGTTCCCACTCCTCTTCCAGCCGATTGAAAAGAACGGCATGCAACTGGTGGACGGGGGGCTCCTCTCCAATATCCCGGTCGACGTGGCCCGCAACAAGGGATACGACCTGGTCATCGTCGTCAACTCGACGAGCAGCCTCCGCCCCCCGGGTGAGATATTCCGCGCCCCATGGCAGACGGCCGACCAGATCATCAGCATCATGATGAACCAGGAGAACGCGAGCCAGCTTCCGGCCGCCGATGTTGTGATCACGCCCGAGGTGGGGAAGCACCTCTCGTCCGATTTTCACGGCCTCGACACCTTGATCGGTGCGGGAGAGGCGGCGGCGGAGAAGGAGATGCCCGGAATACTCTCCCGGTACGCAAAGAAGCTCGCCCGGATGCAGGAGGAGGGGGATACCACGCAGACGATGTTCACCCGGACCTCCGTCACGTTTGCGGGATCGCCCCCGCCCGAAACCCTCCGGGGGGCGATCGAGAAGGGGGCACAGTCCGGCGTGGTCACTCTCAGGGAGCTCCAGGCGGATGTCGAAGACCTGTACGCTTCGGGGCGGTACTCTGACGTGGCTGCGGGCGTGGAGACCGACAGCGCCGGCACGCGCGTGACGTTCACGCTGAGCGGGAACCCGATGGTCAACGCGGTGAAGATCGAAGGGAACCTCCTGCTCCCTCTGGCCCGGTTTGGCCCGGTACTCTCCCGGATGGAGGGGCACCCGCTGGACGCCGACTCGGTGAGTGGAAAGATCGAGGGGATTCTCCGGCTGTACCGCTCGGCGGGCTATTCGCTGGCCCGGATCGACACGGCCTGGTTCGAGCAGCCGGCCGGCGTACTCCATGTCCGCCTCAACGAGGGGGTGATCCACGCGATCGACGTCAAGGGGGGGGTCAGGACGCGTGACGCATTCATCCTGAGCGAATTCCCGCTGCACGCGGGAGAAGTCTTCCAGATCGACAGGGCGAGGAGAGGGATCACCAATATCGCAAGCACGACCCTGTTCGATTTTGTGTATCTCGAAGTCTCCTACGACGCAGGCCAGCCCGTGATCACAATCCGCCTCCAGGAACGGCCCTCGCAGCTCGTGAGGATCGGCACCAGGGCGGATAACGAACGCTACCTCCAGGGGCTCCTCGACATCCGCGATGAGAACTTCCAGGGATCGGGGATGGACCTGGGTATGACCGTCGCGGGGGGGCAGAGGAACCTGGACGTGGTGATGGAGTACAAGGCGCGGCGGCTGTTCAATTCATATCTTACGTTCGGCGTCGGGGGGTTCATCAAAACTCTGGACAGCTACCTGTACGCCGACGGGCCCCAGTCGGACCCGTATCACTGGACACGCGATGTGGCGGCGGAGTACAGGGATATTCGTTACGGCGCGGATGTCGCCTTCGGGACGCAGCTGGAACGGCTCGGGAACGCGACGCTGGAGNNGTCGACACCAAGGACAGGTCCCCGTTCCCCCTGAGCGGGGTCGGGCTGGACATCTCATACGAGTTCGCCGTCGACGGACTCGGAAGCACCATCAGCTACAACTCGCTGAATGTCATGTATGAGACCTATACAACCTGGGCTCACCGCCACACGCTCCACCCCCGTTTCACCATGGGGTTTGCCGACAAGACCATGCCGTTCGCGCAGGAGTTCAGGCTCGGAGGGCTTGACAGCTTCTTCGGCACCCGGGAAGACGACCGGAGGGGGAGGGAGCTCCTGTTGATGAATCTGGAGTACCGGTATTTCCTGCCGTTCAAGGTCCTCTTTGAGACCTACCTTCGTGTCCGGTATGACCTCGGGACCATCTCTGAAATCCCGGAGGAGATAAAATTCAGCACGCTCCGCCACGGCCTCGGACTGGAGCTCGCGTTTGACACCCCGATCGGACAGGCGGCGGTNNCAGCAGGGTCCGCTCCTCTGGTATTTTGTCATCGGCTACCAGTTCTGACTTCTGACCTTCCGATTGAGTATATTGGCGCTGGCAAACCCGAAAAAATACCGCGAAAGGAGAGAGACGATCATGACGACGAAAGCCCCCTCGGCCGTCACACCCGCAGACGAGGCTTCACTGGAGAAGGTCGCGTACGCCAGCGTCAGCGGCATCCCCTCGGTGGACCCGCACGATCTCGACCGTCTCGGCTACAATGTCTGGCGCTGGCTGACGACGCGCCGGGACTCGCTCGAGTTGTCTGTGAGGTCGGCCGGGGCGCGTCTCGGCATCAGTGAGGAAGAAGCGGTCAGGAAGATACGGGAGTCACTCCAGGCGCAGGGCGTGACGCTCTGAGCCTTCAACTCATCGGCCGGAGATACAATGGAGCTTGGATTGCGCGACAGGCTGGCGATCGTCTGCGCGGCGAGCCAGGGACTCGGCAAGGCTGCGGCGACGTTGTTTGCGCAGGAGGGGGCGCACGTAGTCATCTGTTCGCGCGACTCCCGCAGGCTTGCAGCCGCCGCAAAAGAAATCCAGGGAGTCGCCGCGAGCGGCGCCCGGGTTCTTGCCGTGACCGCGGATCTGACGAAGCCGGCGCATATCAAGCGGCTGTTCCGGACCGCGCTCCGCACATTCGGGAGGATCGACGTACTCGTCACCAATGCGGGCGGCCCCCCGGTCGCGGCCTTTTCCGATCTGGACGACCGGACCTGGCAGCGCGGAATAGACCTCAACCTCATGAGCACGATCCGGTGCATCCGGGAGGTCCTGCCGGTCATGCAGAAGCAGCAGTGGGGACGCATAATCAACATCACGTCGTTCGTCGCAAAGCAGCCGGCCGATGATCTCGTCATCTCCTCCACCGTCCGCCCGGGGATACTCGGTCTCTCAAAGGTGCTCGCGAACCGGTTCACCCGCGAAGGGATACTCGTCAACAGCGTCGCCCCCGGGTTCATACTGACTGCCCGTCAGCAGGAGATCGGCGCGGTCCGCGCGAAGGCGGCGGGGATTACCCCGCCGGAATACCTGGAGAAACTGGGGAAAACGATCCCGGCCGGCCGACTCGGGAGCCCGGAGGAGCTCGCCAGCGTCATAGTCTTTCTCGGGTCCGAGCGGGCGAGCTACATCAGCGGAACGACGGTCAACGTCGACGGGGGCTTCATGAAGGGGATCATCTGATGGGGATGGTGACGGAAATGCATCTCCCCGGCGGGGGAGGAGAACCCGGGACGAGGTTCAACTATCGCGGGATGCACCGGTATCTCATCACGCTCCTCGGACATCCGTCGTGCGGGACGATTGCGGACCGGGAGACGGTCATACCCACGCTGGATATCCTGCGCGAGTCATGCCTGGCGCACCGGTTCGATGTGTACGCCTACTGTTTCCTCCCCGACCGGCTTGCGCTGCTGGTCCGGGGAAAAGAGGAAAGCGCCGACATGAAGCTCTTCCTGGCGGCCTTCCGGACGGCGTCAGGGTCAGCATTTTCGGAGCGGACCGGCAGACACCTCTGGTCGAAAAAGTACCAGGAACGGGTGCTCCGGAAAACGGAGGTGACACGCGCAATCGCGGAGCAGATATTCAGACTCCCCGTGAAAGCCGGGCTCGCTTCCGCGGCGGACAGGTACGCGTTTCAGGGCTCGTTTGTGCTTGCGGGAGTCCCACCCCCCGCAGCAAAGCGGAGTCCTCCCGGACCCCGCGCGGGAAAGAACTTTAGAAGAAAAGACTCCAGGCCGCGCGGCCGCACCTGAACATCCGGTCATTCCCTTCACTTTTTCGTCGGTTCTTTCAACGCCGCACGTACCGCCAGCGCCACCTCATCCGGCAGATAGGGTTTCTGGATAAAACCTTTCGCGCCGAGCGCGAGGAGTTCTGTCCGCGTCCCGGGGTCGAGGTATCCTGTGGCGATCACGACGCGTGCCTCCGGCCGGAGCGCCCGGATCTTCAGGAAAAGATCCCGTCCGCTCATCCCCGGAAGTCCGAGGTCGCTGATCACGACTGCGATCTCCTCCCCCAGTGATTCATAGATGCTCAGTGCCTGGTCACCGTTCGGAGCGGTGATGACCGTGTACCCCAGCGCATCGAGCGACGCCTTGAGAAGCTCGGAGAGCATTTCCTCATCCTCCACGACAAGCAGGGTCTCCGTCCCCCCCGTCCGGGACACCTCCGCCACCCGCGTCGCCGGGTCATTGACGGCCGCAGAATGCGGCAGGGGAAAGTCGAGCGTGAATTTCGTCCCTTCTCCCGGCGCGGAGTCGACCGAGATGAACCCTCCGTGACTCTCGACGATCCCGTAGACCACGGAAAGACCCAGCCCGGTCCCCCTTCCCGGTTCCTTCGTCGTGAAGAAGGGTTCGAATATCCTCCTCTTGGTTGTCTCGTCCATGCCGGATCCGGTATCGGCGACCGTGAGCCTGGCGAACCATCCCCTGTCCCCCCCCTGTCCCCGGTCCCGGATCCGCTCTGTTGTGATTGACAGAGAGCCCCCCGAGGGCATGGCATCCCGGGCGTTGACGCAGAGGTTCAGGAGTGTCTGGTGCAGCTGCGTCCTGTCTCCGTCCACGGAGGGGAGGTCGGAAGCCAGGTCGAGCGTGATCGCGATCGACCGGGGAAAAGTCTCCTCGATCATGCGTCCGAGCTCGGATGCGATTTCGTTGAGGTTGACCTGCTCGATCATCACGCTTGTTTTCCGCGCAAACGTCAGGATCTGGCGGACGAGGGCCGCGCCCCGGATCGCCGCCTTCTCGATCGCGGCGGCGCTCCTGCCGAGTTTGGCCGGGTTTCCGGTGACCTCCTTCAGGAGCGAAGCATGTCCCATGATGATACCGAGTATGTTGTTGAAATCATGGGCGATACCGCCGGCCAGAGTCCCCAGGGATTCGAGTTTCTGCGATTGGAGGAGTTGTTGCTCGAGATTTTTCCGGTCGGTGATGTCCATGTTCATCCCCATGATCCCCCGGACCGCGCCGTCCTGCCTGATCGGCGTGATGACATTATAGACATGGATGATCCTTCCCCCCTCGTTGTACTGTCGCTCTCCGGTGACAATCTCGCCGTTGAATGCACGAGTGTTGTTCTCCTTCCAGAGTTGCAGCACTGCGGGGTCGATCCCGGTTTCCGACGGCAGTTTGCCGACCTGGTTTCCCCAGCGTGCCACCGACGTGGGGTTCTGCATCACGTAGCGGCCGTCCGTCCCGCAGACCCAGAGCTCGAACGGCATGCTTTCGAACACTGTGTGCAACAGCGCACCGCTTTCGCGCACCGCCTCCTCCGAGCGTTTCCGTTCGATGGCCATGGCGATCTGCGTCGACACAAATGCAAGGATCTCGTAATGTTCCCTCCGGAATCTGACCCCCTCGGAATAGCTCTGGACGACGAGTGCACCCCGCGTCTGTCCTGACGTCGACAGCGGCACGCCCAGCCAGTCGAGTGACTGCGTCCCGAGGGTCTCCACGAGTCCCCCGTCGACCATTTCCTGGAAGACCTCCGGTGATGCGAGGAGAGGTTCCCCCGTCCTGATGACATATTCGGTGAGCCCCATCCCGGCCGCACGGGGGACGGGCGTCCTGTCGTGTTCGTCGACAAAATAGGGGAAGGAGAGGAGGCCCGACCCGTCGTCGAGGACGGCGATGTAGAAATTCTGCGCCGGCATCAGCTCGCCGACGATCTCGTGGATTGCCCGGTACAGATCGTAGAGATTATCTGTCGTGCTCACCGCGGCGGCGATCCGGTACGTCGCAGTCTGAATCCGCTCCGACTGCTTCCTCTCCGTGAGATCGCGTGCCACGGCGACGAATGCTGTCGGTTCCCCCTCGTCGTCCCGCAGCGGGGAGAGCCACACGTCAAGCGGAAACTCCGGTCCCCCCTTCTTCCGGGCTGTCCATTCGCCGTGCCAGCTTTCTTTGACCGCATCGCGCACGATCTGCTCGCGCATCGGTGTTCCGGGCAGGGGGGCCCCGATGAACGAGATATCCTGGCCGATCAGCTCGTGCTGGTCGCAGCCGAGGAGAATCTGTATCGAATCGTTGACGAAGAGGACCCGTCCGTGCTTGTCGATGAGCGCGACGGAGTCGCGCGTGGAGGCGACCGTCTGTGCCAGGAGCCTGATCTCCCGGTCGGCGATGCGGCGGTCGGTGATTTCCATCGCCATGCCGCTGATCCCCGAGATGTTTCCGGAGTCGTCGCGCAGCGGTTCGAGCGTGAGTTCGAAATGCCTGAACCCTTCCTCGCTCTCGTACGCGAACTCCTGCCGGCACGCCCGTCCTGTTCTGAGTACCTTCTGCTTGAGTTCGGTCAGCCTCTCTGCTCTTTCGGGCGTGAAGAGATCGCCGTCCACCTTTCCCGTGAACAACGAGGCGCTGCCGGGCCCCGGATTCCGGGGGTTGAAGAACCATGTGTACCGGAGTGAGGCGTCCTGCGTGAAGAGGAGTGCGGGGGAACTCCTGAGGATGTCGGAGATTTTCTGTTCCGCTGGGGAGAGCGGACCGCTGAAGCTTGCGGATTCGTTTCTGGCCGCTTCGTCAGCGCCCCGGTCTTTTTTCTCTTCCATAGAAATGATGTGTGTCCCTCATGGAAGATCCGCTTTTTCCGGGAGTATCTCAACAGGGGGAGGGAACTAAATTACCCGGCGGTAGTCGTCGTTGAGGAGCGGCATTTCGCCCGTTTCAGTTGAAGCGATCGACCGGAGGAAGGGGAACGCCGCGATCGTCCGGGGGGGGACCGCCACAGGTTTCCCGTCCCTGAGGGCTGAGAGGAGCTGGAATGCAACAGGGAGAGACTTCCCCCCGGTGTTATTATTGCAGATCACCATCACGCTGCGGCAGCGTTGTTCGAGGGCGTGAAGCCGCCGCGTGATCTCCCGGATCTCCCGGCCGTTGTACTGATAATCGTATCGCGCGTCGTATCCGTTCAGCATCCACCCCTTTTCGTTCCGTCCGTGGAGCCGGAGGTACGCCGTCTCCCCGCACACGGCCGTGATGAACGGCATGTACTGCATGATGCGAGGCATGTCCGCTCCCACGACCCCCAGCGAATTATCCCGGAGAAACGCTGTCAGCCCTTCCTGGTTCCATGACTGGTGGCGGAACTCCGCATGGAGGGGGAATCCGGCGAACACTTCCGCGAGCCTGACGACATGGTGGCGATTGGCCCCTGTGTTCGTAAATGAATACGGGAACTGGACGAGGAGAGACCCGAGCCGGTTGTGCCTGGCCAGCTCCTGGAGTATCTGCCGTATCCTGCGGGTCAGGTCGGGGCGAAGAGATTTCCCGTGCGTAAAAGTTGAGTGGAGCTTGACGTTGAAGAGGAACCCCGGCGCATCGTGCAGCGCCCCGATCCATTCCTGCGCGTCCGTCGCCGTGAGCGAATCATCCCAGAATGTCGATCGGATTTCGGCTGCCTGGAAGTGCCGGGCGAAATAATTCAGCTTCTCCGGGGACGACGCCCCCACCCTCGGGTAAAAGCAGGAATCGAGGACCTCGTGTTCCCATCCCCCCAGCCCGACGCGGTACACTGCATTCTCGCTTATCATGCGGCCTCCGGAAATAACTTGACAGAACCCCGGGAATTCATTACATTGCTCCCGCCAAGATACGACATAAATGTCGTCTTGTCAAGTCTGGAACAGACATTATTGTCATTATTGTCGCGGGGGGTGCATGAAATCGACGATCGGAGAACGGCTCCGGACAGCCCGGGAGAGCAAGGACATGGACCAGTACACGCTCGCCCTGAAAACCGGTGTTGTAACGCGGACGTTGCAGCGCTGGGAGAAAGGGGAGCAGGTCCCCGACGGAATTGCGATTACGAAGATTGCAAAGGTCACGAATGTCCAGCCGACGTGGCTCCTCACGGGAGAGGGGGAGATGTTCGCAGCAGTGAGTCGTCCGGAAAACGTCTATCCCCTGCCTGCCTCCCCGAAACGGAAGATGCGCATGGCGGAACTCCCGCTCATCTCCTCCGTCCCCGCCGGGAAGGTCGCAACGATGTTTCACCCGGACTACGTCGACCACTACGTCACGGTGGACGACGTGAAAGACCCCGGGGCGTTTGCGCTGAAAGTGAAAGGGAACAGCATGGCCCCGCGGATCGAGGACGGGGACATCGTGATTGTCAGCCCACAATCAGAAGCGCACAGCGGGGATATCTGCGTCGTGCGGGTCAATGATGAGGACACGCTGAAGAAGGTCAAGTTCGAGGGGAACTACATCCACCTCATACCGCTGAATCCCGAATTCGAGCCTGTGACCGTAAAGAAGAAGGACATCAACTTCGTCTGGAAAGTCATAAAGCTGATCAAAGAACTCTAGCCCCGCCTAAAATCGTCGGGACTTTCAGCTCAGGAAATGCACAACCACCCCGTCCCGGAGTTTCGGCTCGAACCACGTTGACTTCGGCGGCATGGTCTTCCCGGCGTCCGCGATAGAGAGGAGCTCCTCGATGGACGTCGGGAAGAGGGCAAACGCGACCGCCATCTCCCCCGAATTCACCCGGCGTTCCAGTTCCTGCAACCCCCGTATCCCCCCCACGAAATCGACCCTCTTGCTCGTGCGCGGATCGTCGATCCCGAGTATCGGTCCGAGGATCTCTTTCTGGAGAATGGACACGTCGAGCCGCTCCACCGGATCGGGGTCGGCAAGGAGGTCTCCGGGGGCGCGGAGTGTGTACCATGTGCCTTTGACATACATCCCGTATTCCCCCTTCCGTGAAGGCCATGCGGGATGGGGACCTTCCGTCACGTCAAATATCTCCCCGATCCGGGCGAGGAACTCCCCGACCTCGAGTCCGTTGAGGTCCTTCACGGTCCGGTTATAATCCATGATCCGGAGCTGATTGTGAGGGAACAGGACGGCGAGAAAGAAGTTGTATTCCTCGTCCCCCCGGTGCCGGGGGTTTCCCTTTGCGCGCTCTTCCCCGACGCGGGCGGCGGCGGCGGACCGGTGGTGGCCGTCGGCGACGTACAGGTGATCGATCCGGCTGAATTCCCCGACGAGCGAGTTGATGACATTTGCATCGTCGATCACCCAGAGCCTGTGGCGCACGCCGTCCGGGGGAATGAAGTCGTACTCCGGCTTCCTCAGGTGGATCCCTTCAACGATCGTGTCGATCGGCCGGCTTGCGCGGTATGTCAGGAAAATCGGACCGGTATGCGCATTCGTGACTCTGACGTGTTTGGTCCGGTCATCCTCTTTGTCTTTTCTTGTCAGCTCGTGTTTCTTGATCGTATTGTTCAGATACTCCCGGACCGACGCGCAGCCCATGATCCCGTACTGCGTAGTATCCCCCATGGTCTGGGCATAGAGATACAGGCAGGGCTTCGGGTCTTCTTTCAGTATGCCGTCGGCGATCAGCTTCTGGAGGTTTTCCTTCCCCTTCTGATATACCCGGTCGTCGTAGATCGGGACGTCCGGCGGCAGGTCGATCTCGGGTTTCCCGACGTGAAGAAATGAGACCGGGTTTCCCGCCGCTTCAGCCCTTGCCTCTTCCGAGTTCAGGACATCATACGGCCTGGCGGCGACGCGTGCGGCATATTCCGGCTTCGGCCGGTAGCCCTTGAACGGACGTATCGTTGCCATGATGTCAGGCCGGGACCGTTTCGTCTTCTTTCACCGACGCGTTCAACGACTCGACCACCTTCCGGGCGATCTCGACCCCCACTCTGTCCTGTGCTTCCCGGGTCGAGGCGCCGATGTGCGGTGACACGGAGACGCGCGGATGGTTGATCAGATCGAACTCCTCGGGGGTCGGGGGCTCATGTTCGAACACGTCCATCCCCGCATACAGGACCTTCCGGGTGTTCAGGGCGTCGAGGAGGTCCTTCTCCACGACGACCCCCCCGCGCGCGCAATTAATGAGTATGACGCCGTCCTTCATCTTTTCGAAATCGGCTTTGGCGATCACCGGCCCGCGCGCCTTCTCAAACGGGACGTGGAGCGTGATGTAGTCCGACACTCTGAGCAGTTCGTCTTTGCTCACGAGCCGGACATTGAGATCGGTGGACGCGACGTAGGGGTCGTGGGCGACGACGGTCATCATGAGTCCGAGCGCCCGTCGCGCCACCTCGCGCCCGATGTTGCCGAGTCCGATGATTCCCAGCGTTTTTCCCGTCACTTCGATTCCGGCGCTGAACTCCTTCTTGGGCCACTCTTTCTTCCGCATCGTGATGTTGCTCATCGGCAGGAAACGCCCGAGCGACATCAGGTGGGCGATCGTCAGCTCCGCCACTGAGATCGAAGAGGCCTTCGGGGTGTTGAGAACCTCGATGTCTTTCGTCTTCGCGTAGGCGACGTCGATGTTGTCGAGCCCCACGCCTCCCCGGGCGATGACCCTGAGGTGCGTCCCGGCGTCGATCACGTCTTTCGTGACCTTGGTTGCCGAGCGCACGATGATCGCGTCGTATCCGCTGATTGCTTCCAGTAGTTCCTGCGCATTCAGCGTCTTCTGGGTCAGTTCGAACCCCGCCCCGAGAAGTATGTCCGCGCCGGTCTTCTCGATGCCGTCGGTGATGAGGATCTTCATGTCCGTTCCTCCTATTTCAGTGTCGGAAGAATCTGGTCGATTGCCGTTGTCACTTCCTTGACGTCCGCGAGAGTGAGCTCGCCCATGTGGGCGATCCGGAACGTCTTTTCTTTCAGGTCGCCGTACCCGTTGGAAATCTGCATCCACTGCTTTCCCAGCGCTTCGTTCAGCGCTTTGACGGAAAAGCCGGTCGTGTTTGTTATCGTCGTCAGCGTGACCGAGGCGTGCTTTTCCTCCGGGTAGAGTGCGAAGTTCTTCTTCGCCCATGCCCGCGTGAAGTCCGCCATCTCCTTGTGCCGGGCATAGCGCTTCTCGAGCCCCTCGGCCAGAATCCGGTCGAGCTGGAAGTTCATCGCGAACATGTGCGACAGGGAAGGGGTTGCCGAGTACTGGTAGTCTTTCGTCTCGACGTACTTATAGAGCTCGAGGAGGTCCAGGTACCAGCCGCGGTACTTCACCAGTTTCCCGTGCTCGAGTGCGCGCTTGCTGACCGATGCGATCGCCATTCCGGGGGGGAGCGCCAGCGCCTTTTGCGTGGAGCAGATGCAGACGTCCACGCCCAGCGCGTCCACATCGATCTTCGTCCCGGCCATCGAGCTCACCGTGTCGAGGAGCCAGATCACGTCGGGGTATTTCTTCTTGACTTCCGCGATTTCTTCCACCGGGTTCATGATCCCGGTGCTCGTCTCATTGTGCGTGACGGTCATGACATCGTACTTCCCTGTCGAAAGATACCTGTCGACGACCTCCGCGGTTGTGGGATGGCCCCACTCTGCTTCCTGCTTGTCGGCGGGGATATTGTTCGCCTCTGCCATTTTGTACCACCGGTTGCCGAATGCGCCGACGGAAAAGACGATCGCCCGTTTCGCCGTGAACGACCGGATCGATCCTTCCATGAGTCCCGATCCGGAGCTTGTGGAGAGCACGATCGGGTTCTGCGTGTACATGACCTTGCGCAGTTTTTCGCTGATTTCGCGTTGAAGGTTCGATGC
>PMND01000155.1 GCA_003161955.1 Ignavibacteriota bacterium
AGATCGCGGCATATCTCCTCTCCGTTCCGGTCGGGGAGGACCAGGTCAAGCGTTATAAGGTCCACTGAAGAGCGGTGGACGATGTTGTAGCCCTTCTCTCCGGTGGGAGCAACGAGGACCTTGAAATGCTCCGCCTCAAGCGCCAGCTGGATTCCCCGGGCGATTGACGGGTCGTCTTCAATTACGAGGATCGTGCTCATATGCTATCCCTTTCCTCTGGTCTGCTCACCGATCCCGGATCCGGGGAAGCCGGAAATACGAGTGTGAATACGCTCCCCTTCCCTACGACACTTTCAACTTCCACCGTCCCCCCGTGCGCCCCCATGATATGACTGACGAGCGGAAGTCCCAGACCCACCCCCTGGATATCCCGGCGGACTTCCGGCGCCCTGTAAAACCGTTCAAAAAGGTGCGGGATCACATCGGAGGGGATGCCGCGCCCCCGGTCCCTCACACTGCAGATCGAGGCGCCATCCCGCCGTCCGAGCTTCACCGTCAGCTTTTTTTTCGCACCGGAGTATTTGATCGCGTTCGCAACAAGGTTGACGATCGCCTGCACCACCGCGTCGCGATCGGCCATCACCGAGAGGGGCCTCCGGGGTTGAATGACGCGCACGGCGAATCCGTGTTGCTTCAACTGGAACGCCATCGTGTCGAGAGCGCGCCCGACATGCTCACGGAGGTCCCCCCTTGCGATCCGGTATTCCTTCACCCCCTGTTCGATCCGCGCGGAATCGAGGATTGTCGTCACCATGCGGCCGAGCCGCTCCGACTCACCCTCGATTACGCCGACGTACTCCCGGGCGGTACTCCCCAGACCGAGACGGCTGGAGCGAAGCATCTCGGTGAACATTTTGATCGATGTGAGCGGGGTTCGAAGCTCATGACTCACATACGAGACAAAATCGGACTTCATCCGGTTCAGCTCCTCCAGGCGCCGGGCGGTCAACTGCTCCAGCAGCAACTGACGCAGAAGCCGTATCCGCTGGAGCGCCAGTCCCGATTCCGCGGCGACCTGCATGAGCAGGTCAACGTCTTCCGCCGTAAACCGGGCGGCGGAGCGCCTGGCCCCAACTGCGATGCATCCATGGACTTTCTGGTTCTCGTCCGTCATGGGAAATACGGCGACAATCTTCAACCGCGCGGCCAGATCTCCTGGGATCACGCTGTGACGGACCCCCGCTTCGAATGTCCGCGCGGCGGCGGCCGGGAGGTTCGTCTGCTTCTCGGTGCAGCGGCAGGGGTTCACGTCGTTCCCCACCCCACCCTCCCACCCCTTTTCACCGAGAACGCGCATCCCCCCTGTTCCGGGTTCCGCTGCGATGAGTGCAATGCACTCGACGGGGATCACCTCGTCCATGCGCCGGACGACAATCTCTCCAAGCTGGGATTCCTCCACGGCCGCCTCAATAGCCTCCAGGACGCTCCTTCCCGTCCGGCGAAAATCATACTGAACGCGGAAGAAGCGGCGGTCAACCAGGTGCTGCACCCGCTTGCGGACGGGCTCGAACAGAATCGCGATGCCGACAGCCGCCGCGACGGCGGACTGCGGGACGAACGTGCCGACGACGGCGCTCACCGAGCCGACGACAAGCGCGTAGAGTGCAATCACCACCCCCAGCACCAACGCGTACGCGGTGGTTCTCTTGATAACCACTTCGATGTCAAGCACATGGTACTTGACAAACGCGATCGCAAAGGAGGCCGGGATCAGAAGGAAGAAAATGTTCGAGAGCTCCTCGGGGATGATATCCTTATGGTTGAAGAGTTCGGGAAGGATCACCAGGAAGAGAAAAGGCGTCGGACCGAATGAAAGACCCCACAGGATCCACTCGATCTTCTTCCGCTCGGCGCGCGCCTCTGCGCGCCGGTAGGAATCGAGAATGCTGATCAGCCCCGCGGCAACATCCAGAATGAGCACGACGTGAAAGATATCGTACCACCGCTGGAAAGTCCGGAACATCGGGAGTGAGTGCTCCCGCATCGCCTGGAATATCGTCAGGGCGAGAATGACAAGAAGGATGCTCACCGGCAGGAACGCCGCCGTGGCTTTCAGCCAGAGCGGACCGGGCTTCGGACGCGGAAACATCGAGGTAAAGAACAGAAAGAGGGCCGGGATCCCCAGGTATACCACCAGGAATACTCCCCGGACCAGATACGGAGAGGACTCTCCCGGGAGGACGCGCCCCCACGTCAGTATCGTGCTCACCCCCATGCAGACGAGCGACCAGTGAAGCGTCCCGGCGGCAAGCACTCCCGGCCTCGCCAGAAGCACGAACACCCCGAGCGCCCAGGTGATTATCCCAACGGTCAGGAGAATCAGGATATACTGCGTGTCATACGTATTGATGCAGACGACGGATGCCTGGCGTCCTCCCTCGAGTGTAAGCATCACGGTGTCTCCGGGGGAGAGAAACGACCGCAAGAACTCCAGATCGCTCGACTCCCGGATAGTCTCGTCGTTCCACCGGAGGATCCGGTCTCCGAGGATGATCCGCCCCCCGGCCGTCTTATCGATGATGTTGACGATCTTTGTGTGGCCATCGACGGTCACCGCGTCAAATGGGGCGCGTGCCGACACAAGGAGTACCGGGACATAGATGATGCAGACGGCGAGCAGGACGAGATCAACGGCGAGAAAGGAGGCTGTCCGAAGCGTGGGCGGCTTCATGACCCCGGTCCGCAAACGTGGGCGGTGAGAGAGTTTGCACTAAGATACGAATCGTCATCGTAAAAGCTATATAGGTGAATCCGGTGAACCGCCGGACATAACGCGAATTGACAGATTTTTCCCGGGGCACGCGAACAATTGAAAACCCCGCGATTTTTCCGTATGTTGCGCTACTGAATCAGCAATCACCAGGAGCACCATGCCTCAGGACGAAAGAACAGATTTCATTCGCGACATCGTTGCAGAAGATACGAGGACGAACAGATACGGGGGACGCGTCCACACGCGATTTCCCCCCGAACCCAACGGGTATCTTCATATCGGCCACGCCAAATCGATCCATCTCAATTACGGCATTGCCCGGGAACATGCGGGGGGGATCTGCAATCTCAGATTCGATGACACGAACCCGGAGAAAGAAGAGCAGGAATACGTCGATTCGATCGTCGCCGATGTCAGGTGGCTGGCCGGAGATATCGGCGGAAAGATCTTCTTCGCGTCCGATTATTTCCCGCAAATGTACGAATCGGCAGTCGATCTGATCAGGAAAGGGAAAGCGTTCGTGTGCGATCTGAGCGCCGACCAGATNNGAAAGGATGAAAAAGGGGGAATTCCCCGACGGGGCAAAGACGCTCCGCGCAAAGATCGATATGGCCTCCCCGAACATCAACCTCCGCGATCCGGTCATGTACAGGATCGTCCACGAACCTCACCACAGGCAGGGAGATGCATGGTGCATCTACCCGACATACGACTGGGCACACGGATTGGAGGATTCGGCCGAGGGAATCACGCATTCAATTTGCACGCTGGAGTTCGAGAACCACCGTCCGCTGTATGACTGGTACCTCGAGTCACTCGGCGTTCACCACCCCCGGCAGATTGAGTTCGCCCGGCTCAACCTGAGCTACACGATACTCAGCAAGCGGAAATTCATCCCCCTCGTCCGGGACCATATCGTCTCAGGCTGGGATGACCCGCGCATGCCGACAATCGCGGGGTACAGGAGGCGGGGATACACACCCGAAGCCATCCGCACATTCTGCGAGAAGATCGGCGTGTCGAAAAAGGACAGCATCATCGACGTGGCACTCCTCGAATGGAGCATCAGGGAGGACCTGAACAGAAATGCACAGCGTGCCATGGCGGTCCTGAGGCCCCTGAAGGTCGTCATCACGAACTACCCCGGCGACGCGGAGGAAGAACTCCCGGCGATGAACAACCCCGAAAACGCATCCGCCGGTACCCGCATGGTCCCCTTCTCTCGCGAGATCTATATCGAGCAGGACGACTTCCGGGAGGTCCCGCCCCCCAAATACCACAGGCTTTCGCCGGGCCGTGAAGTGCGCCTTCGCGCGGGGTACATCATCAGGTGTGAAAAAGCGGTCAAAGACAGCGATGGCAACATCGTCGAGGTGCACTGCACGTACGATCCGGACACGAAGAGCGGAGGACCTGCGGCAAATCGCAAAGTGAAGGTGACGGTCCACTGGGTATCGGCGCGCCATGCCGTGGATGCGGAGGTGCGGCTGTATGACCGGCTTTTCGTAAAGGAAGATCCGAACCAGGTGGAGGAATCAGGAGATTTTCTCGCCAACCTCAATCCCGATTCCCTCCAGGTGCTGAAGGGTTGCAAGGTCGAACAGATGCTCGGCATCGCTCCCCCGGGGGCCAGATTCCAGTTTGAGCGGGTCGGCTATTTTTGCGTCGACCTGAAGGATTCGAAACCGGGTGCACCGGTGTTTAACCGGACGGTGACCCTCAGGGACACGTGGGCGAAGATTGAACAGCGGGAAGCGGGGGTCTGAGCCCGTCAGGGAAGGATGTCGATCTCCCGGTCGCGTGTGAGCGTTGCGACCCGCTTCCGGTCAGTGACTGTCACGCGGAGGAGGTACTTCCCCGGGGGTGACGGCGGCAACGAGATAGAAACCGTTCACATTCGTAACCCATCCCCGCCCGGTCCCTTCAACCCTGACGTTGACTCCCGGTAGCCTCTCACCGTTGGTGCTGTCAGTGACTATCCCTCTGATATCGAGTCCCCCGGATTGCGCCCATGTCTCTCGAGGATAGAATGTCGCCGCGGCCGCCGTCCGAGCCAGAAGTGCGATCGGGAGGGCATTAGTCTGCAAACTCATACGGAGAATCACTGAGGGACAGGTTTCGAACTACCGGTTAACCCACTCAAATGACAGCGGCTTCGGGGAAAATTGTAGAATCATCCTCTGAGAAGAGGAAGAAACAGCCATGCTGCCTACCGGGCGCGTGGCGCCCCTACCCCCCCTGAGAGCGGAAGTCACGAATCCGTGCGGCATTTGGTGCTTCCCGTGACACTTCCGCCGGATGAACCCGTTTTGCTCATCTGGCATGGGTGATGATATATAAGTCACCATGGAAAACCAGACAAGCTTGCAATACTCGAATCCCAGCCCTTTGGGACTGGCCCGGAGTTCAGACGAACTCCTCCGCAACGGCTCGCTCCACCCCCGTCTCGCATGGATGATGGCGTACCGGGAAACCGGAAACGCCCAGTCTGTCTGCACGAGGTTTGGGATAAGCCGGAAGACTTTTTACAAGTGGCTGAAACGCTATCAGAATTCCAACGGTGATTCCACCAGCTTGTCTGATCGCTCCCGGCGTCCACACCACTTTCCCCGTGCCACACGGCCCGAGCATGTAGACCTCCTCCGGCGCGTGAGGCAGGAGACCGGATTCGGCCAGCGCCGGCTCCGAGCGTACATGGTGGAGAAATACAGCGTGAGCCTGTCCGAAAGGACGATCTGGAAACTGTTGAAGCGGGACGACGAAAGCGCGGCAGCGCTCGCCGGCCAGGTCTGAGACAACGGTTGACGATGCCGGTTAGGAAACACTCATCGCACCCTCGCGGCCTTGCCCGTGGCCGTGAGTGATTTCCCTCCGCCGGTGATCTGGACCTGGTAGAGATAGTTCCCGTTTGCCACTTCATCCCCCTGCGTATCGCGCCCGTCCCAGTAGACCCTGTTGAATCCTACCTGCAGGGAGCCCGGCCCGGATCTGATTTCACGTATCTTCCTTCCCGTCACCGTGTATATCCTGAGTGTCAATTCTTCAGGAGGGGTGTTCCCCGTAACGACAAACGTGAACCACGTTTCCGCCCCGAAAGGGTTAGGATAATTAAACATCTGGAGGATCTTGTACTCGTCGGTCACATTAATGATCAGACGCTGGATCACCGTGTCGAGCGTCCCGGAGGCATTCTGTTGTGAAACCCGGACCCGCAACTCATGTTGGCCGTTAGTGAGCACTGGGGCGAACGTCGGATCATCGAGCGGGCGTGCGATGACGGCCTCCGTTTTTTCGGCCAGACCTGCGACCGGATTCCCGACCTGGACATTGTCGACATAAAGATCGACGGCCGGAGGAACGCTCCCCACTCCACCGAGATCGTACAGGTGCACGAGGATTTTCGGCTTCGCAGCGACGTAATCTCCTTCCATGAGTTGAACACCGTCCGAGAAAACGTGGACCTTGGCGGTAAGAGGACTGCCCGGCTGAACCGTGAAATTGTACAGCGTGACATTGTTGTCCCAGATCAGCTCTTTGGCGCCGGAAGGAGGCACGACGCGCGCCTGGAGCGTGAATTGCGCCGGTAGCCCGGCGGTGGGGAAGCTTATCTGTACGGTCCGCGAGCCGCCGGCGGGAATGCTGTCGACAGTGGCGTATGCGATCGGCCGGAGGGAATTGTCCGCGAGAACAGAGGAGAGTATTACCCTTGCGCTGTCGGACTTCCGGTAACCGATGTTATACACCGAGAGTGTCACGCTTCCCTGCGCGCCATTCCGGATCTGGATCTTCGGAGCGGCCAGCGTGTGGGATGAGATCGCAAGATCGGCGGGAGGCTCGAAATCAGCGGACCAGCTCCGCAGAACCGGAGTAGTCCGCGCGTCGGCACTGGAAAGAAGTGCCACCGCCCGGAAACTGATGTACGACGGATCCGCGGTAGCGGCGTTCAACCCGGAAAGGTCGGCGACGCTGCTGTCCCTCGGAATCACGCGGAGGGTGTCTCCGGTGCCATTGGAGCGGATCCCCACCATGGCTACCCGGGCGTCAGTCGTGCTCCCCGCACCTCCGGTTGTCCACCGGAACGTCTGCCAGCGCTGCGGCATCGGGAGCGTCATGCCGGCGAACGTGCCCGATCCTGCGCTGTACGCGTTCTGCAGCGTCAGACTGTCCGCCGTCACGCCGTCGCGGCTCCAGTGTTCGAGGGGCGGGCTCCCTCCTCCCACCTGGGCGATGATCGACCATGCATCCCCCGGCTGCACGGAGTCGATCAATGTGGCACCGAGTGACTTGATACTGTTCTTCAGTCCCGCAGTCACGTTCGTCCGCCCGTCGAAAATCACCGAGAGTGCGACATAGTTTCCCGGTGGAGAAGTCGTGATAAATCGCTGCAGGCTGTCCGCCTGACCGGCCAGATCCGGAACATCGAAAGCCTGGAAGACGGGAGACCTGGTCACAGGATCGACACGCATTGCAAGAAAACCGTTTCCCTGTACCCACCAGAGACCAAACATCGTCTGATTGTCCAGTTGCAGAATGCTGTAATAATCCTTATTGGCGTCGGCGCGATTTCCCAGCGACCGGGCATAGAGACGGGAGGGGTTTTGCGGGCTGATCATGACGCCTGAATCAGTCACCGTCGTGCGGTTTGTGGTCCCCTGAAGGAACTGGCCCCCCGAACTTTCGCTCCAGCGCACCAGGGGAGATGCAGGGAGTGCTGCCGCTGTGCGAAACGACGATGTGACCCATGCGTTATTGATCGTTGAGGAAAACGACCTCGCCCGCCAGTAGTAGAGTGTCCCGTCCGCCAGGGACGGAGTGCTCCATTCCACACTCACCGGACCCGGGCTGACCGCCGGTGAGCTGACGAGGAAGGGAGATGAGAATGTTCCGCTCGTGTCAAGCTGAAAGGAGACCTGCATCGTTGCCGAATCCACGCCGATCGGACTTGTGACACGCAATTGCTGCGGGCCGGGGGGGACGAGCATGTCACCGAGTGGTCGGACGACGTACAGGAGGTTCGCGTATACCTCCTCGACGGTCGATGCAACGTTGTTCGCTTTCGTCACCTCCCCGATGAGACCCGCCGGGTCAATGCTCAACTGGAATGTATGCATCCCGATTTGTTTCGTCCCCCGCCAGGGGACAGACAGCGAATCACTGAAACGCGTGGGTCCGATCCGCGTGTTGTTCAGCAGCGGTGTCGACTGGCCGTTGTAGATATCGGTCAGCAGTACCGTGACGCTGTCGGAAGGGACGAGTCCGTAGTTGTGGACCAGGGCGGTCAGATACAGTACGCTGTCGGCAGGGGTCGGCGACTTCGAGTTGAGATAGATATCCGCCGGGGCGACCGCAAGGTCAGGTTTCGACGGGAGCGCGAACCGTGAGAGCGGATCCCCCAGGAGCGGCGTGAGGTTCATGGCGCCGATCGAGATGTAATTTGAGCCGGACGATTGCCACACTCTGAGGCGGGCGGTCGTCGTCAACGTGCCGAAATCCCGCACAGAATCAACAGTCACCCCCTGGAAGAAGTTGTTCACAAGAGAGGACCCGACGCTCGCATATGCGAGCGACGCCGAGGCCCAGAATCCCACGGAGCCCCGGTTGTCGGCGAGAATGAAATCCTCCGATAGCACATTACTCGATGGCTCGGAGAATGCTCCCACGTTGCAGCTGACGGAGGAAACAAACGGTAGCTTCCCGTTCGTATTCTGAAGATCGTCGGGACTGCCGATATCCACCCCCCAGATCCTCCCCCCCGAATGCCCGAGAAAGTTCACGAAGACGACCCCGCTATTGACGATGTCCTGCAGTTGTTGCTTGTGTTCCCCATCAATGGCGTCAGGTGTGGATTTATACACCCGGTATCCGAATCCTCCGATCGGGGGAGGGACGACATATGAGTTAAGTGTGAAATCGCTCTTGCCGTTGAAATCAACCTGCTCGCCGGCCGACGTGCCTCCGGAGATGAAAAGGAACCGCTTTGTCCAATCCGCCGGCGCGGATGTTTCGTACCCGGTGATTTTCGCGACCACCTTTCCGGCCTGGATCGAATCCTGAACGGGGAGCCGGCCGATAAGCAGAGACGGGATAAACGGATACGCCGAATCAAAGCAGGCGAACCAGTTGTCCCCCCCCGGGACCCCGTAAGCAGGGACATAATTCGTTTTCACCGTTGTCGGCAGATATCTGTGAAAGTCCCAGCTCGCATCCCCCATCATCACAAGATAGCTGGGGGCAGGAGGTGTCCACGAGGAAGAGACATACCGCAGAAACGATTGGATCTTTTCAGCGTTGAGCATCCCGTAGTTGAACTGGTCGTATATATCCTGCACATCCACCACGGTGACGCGTAGATTGTTTGTGGCGCGCCGGAAAGAGGCGAGTTGCCGGGCCGCGGTCATGAAATCCCGGTGTGTGATGATGACATAGTCCGCTCCTGCCGGATTGGACCGAATGTCGGAGAGGACTCTCCGTGCGAGGGGGATCACCGGAAGCCCCGCCCCGGCCGCAACGACGGCATACTGCCGCGCCACGGTAAATGTGTCCTGGAACGCGACAGAATACCCCGCACCGGGCGATCCGCTCACAAGTCCTCCTGGAATGCGCCTTCCGTTTTTCAGGTCATAGACCTCGAGAGAAGAATCCCGGAATCCGGTCACGGTGATGCTCGCATTCCCTCCCCCGCTTGACGCGGGCCCGACAAAGACAAGTTGATCGTTGTCGGTCCGGAGGAGTCGCTGGTAGTCGATCTCGAACCAATCGAGGTAGAACTGATTGACGTTGGAAGTCGCCGGGGGGTCGGACAGTATCCTGAGTTGGTTGGTCCCCACCGTAAGCCACCGGGCCGGGAACGCAACATTGAATCTTCCTTCCGTCCTCCCGTTGAACGACACGGAGCCAAGCAGGGAATCGTTCAACCAGAACCGTGCGATGTGATCAGGGTTCTGGTAGTGAGGAGTCGTGCTGAAGAGTCTGACCCGGATGACCGCCGTCGCCGCGGTCTGATCGAGGCTGTCGACAGTGAAGGTGTGCGTGTACTGGTTCGAAGGGTAATAGAATTCCCACAGCCACCCCTTACCGGGTATGGCCCCGCTGTTGGTAAGCTCCGATTCATCCGTCCCCTGGTACAGAAGATTGTTCTGTTCCAGGTGCAATGTCGTGAGCGCCGACCGGAGATTCAACGTGAGGGGCGCGCCCGTGGACGGAGAACTTCCGAACCTGGCGCCGGGGGTCCCCCCCCACGTGAGCCAGTACGAACTGGTGTCGGTGTAGTAATCGATATATGTCGAATCGCCGCGGTTCCCTGTGGCATAGAATTCCAGGGATGAATCATTCCGGACGACCAGGGGAATCCGCGCCCCCCGGTACCAGAGTGCGGCGGTGCCGGTGTCGATCGTCCCTCCCGCATTCGCTATATCAGACTTCGAAACCCGGTACCACCCGTCTGCAACCACCGGGATGCGATAGTACGTTGCGCCGGGGATGAACCACTCACGGGTCGGATCTGCCGCTTTCGCGGCGGTCCCCTCCGGGGCGGAGCGCCGCCACTGCTTTGCCTCGTCATAATTCAGGATCAGATTCCTGTAGAAGCTCTCAACATGTGCATCACCTGCACGCGCGGCGGACATCGGCGGCGCCGCTTTCCCGGGCCCACGCGCCAACGTCCTGACCCGGATACTTCCGTGTATGAGGCGTTTCAGTATTTTCTTCGATGGGTTATACAACACCGGCGCAAGGTGAATCGTGATGATCCGCTGCTGACGAAATACAAACGGGGGGTCGCTCCAGAGCGTCCGCCGGGGGTAAAATCTGTCTGCAGCATAGGCAGCACCGTCTTTCAGATAGAGTGCTTCATGTCCCCCATCTCCGGTTCTCCTGTACCGCGGCACCGGAGCGACAGAAAGGTTTGCAGACTCCTGGTATACCGGGTCGACGAGCTCCACCGTGACCGACGACCCGAACGGAACGCCAAGACTGACGGTTTCAACAGGAAGTTGCGGAGAGCCGGAGTCCGCGGGGATGGCGGCCGGTGCCGAAGTGAAGAGGAGATGGGGCGCGCCCTCGATCGAGATGGAGGCCGAGGGGATGCGCGTCTGGATGTACCTGATTGTCCATCCATCCGGCTCTGCCTGGAGTGTGAACGCCTCCATTCGGGAAGCAGCACCTCGCGAAGCGGCACCGCCCCCCGCGTGCGCCGGGGAGAGGATCCCCGGCGTCAGGCAGGCGAGAATCAGGAGGGGAACTACCCGGCGCATCATATCCTCCCGAACCGGATGCGCTGCCCCACGACACGGAGGATGAACAGGGGATTTCCGAGGAGATACCTTTTCCATAGCCGCCGTGGCTCGCGGAGAAGGCGGTAAAACCACTCGAGCCCGCTGTTTGCCATCCAGGCAGGAGTGAGTTTCTTCTCTCCCGCAATGTATTCGATCATCGAACCCGCGGGGAGAACAACTCCGGCGCGCAGAGATCCAAGATTCTCTTGGATCCAGTATTCCTGGAGCGGCATTCCGAACCCGACAAAGAGAAGATCCGGAGACGCCCTGTTTATGACTTCGACGACTTTCCTGCTTTCCTCTCCCTGTTTCTCGAAAAAGCCGTGATGCCATCCCGCCAGTTTCAAATGTGGATACCGTTCACGGAGTACGGCCGCAGCCTTGCTCACCACGGGTTCGCGCGCTCCCAGCAAAAATACCGACAGACCCTTCTTTTCCATTAGCGCGCAGAGATTCCACACCCAGTACGTCAGGACCGTCCTTGGAGGCAAACGCCTGCCGAGCATCCGGGCACCCAGTCTCACCCCCTCGCCGTCACAGTACACCACATATGCGCCGTCGATAATCTCCCTGAAGCGCCGGTCGTGCCGTGCGAGATTAACGGCATGAACATTGATATAAGCGTAGAGTCTGGATGACCTGTTGCCGACATTGGAGAGGATCGAGCGCTCAAGACCGGGCCCGTCGATCTGGTCGACACGAACGTCCAACAGCCTGAGTTCATCCATGAGAGGCGACCGGGTAGGCACGGGCCTCTCCGAGAAGCCCGTTCGCCGCGTCAAACACTTCCTCCACGGTGATCCGGCTCATGCAAGAGTTTGCGGGAATGATGCAGTGTGTCTGTGTGCAGGGGGAACAGGATACTTTCTCGTAAATGAAAACGCCCCGCGCGGCATACGGCGCAGTGTGCGCGGGGAGCGCGGGTCCGAAGAGGCCCACGACCGGGACCCCCAGGAGCGCGGCAAGGTGGAGTGGCCCGGAATCGTTCCCGACGAAGAGATCGGCCTTTTGGATCAAGGCCGCGGAATCGAGTATGTCAGAAGAAGGGACAAATACCACCCGTTCTGCCCCCCTGAATGCGTCTCGCAGAGGGCTCAGCTGATCCCCCTCGCGGTCACTGCACAGGAATACGACACCGGACGGGAGTTGTCTGAGCATCCTCTCGGCCAGGGAGCGGAACCGACTCAGAGGCCAGGAACGGAATTCCCATCCGGAAAACGGATGCATGACTACATACGGACCTTGCAGACCCAGTGAGCGGTGTCGAGCCAGGCGGCGGTCATCGGGTTTCCACCGGGGGAACCCGAGAAAGGGGTCCCGTGGAATGCCGACCCCGATGGATTGGAGGACCTTCCAGGGCCGGTCCTGGATGTTCTCACCGGCAAACGTCAGATTTGTCCCGCCGGAGAACCCGATGGACTCGACGGGGGTGACGCCGAGGAAGGGAGTCAACGAGTCGGCGCCGTTGAGGTATCCGACAATAAACGGCGACCCGCTCGCGAGGGCGAGCGCCGCGTTCCGGTTTGCAGGACCCATGCTGCACACGAGATCCGGACTCATTCCCCTGACTTTCCGGAGTGCGGCAAGAAATCCGGCGAGGGTTTTCGGTTTTCGTATGCTGATCACATCAATCCCCGGCTCGCACAGATCGAGCAGGGGAGCATGTGCTTCTGAGGTGACGACACAGGTGCGCGCCAGAGGAAATCTGCTCCTGAGCGCCCTGAGGGCCGGTAGGATGGTGACAAAGTCGCCGAGCCGTGTTAGTTCAACTGCAACGATAGTTCGCACCCCCGCCGGCAGGAATGTCGACTTTCTGGCGCGACGGGCCCTCCAACGGAGCCATGAAACCAGAAACTTGAGCATTGTGCGCGACCCCCAACCCGGAATTCGTTCGACAAATCGTAAAAATGTAAGAATATTCGCCTAAATATCCAATGAATGAACGGATCGTCCCATGATCGACCGGATCAGCCTGCGGTACCGTTCAGCAACCACGGGAATGGCGTATTCCTTCAAAACACGAGAGAGTCCTTTCACTATCAACTGTTGACGTAACCCTGGGTCAATACGCAGCTTTAACAGCGCATCGCGGAAACCCTGTATGTCGCCTTCCGGAACAACCAGGCCTGCCTCACCGATGACGGCGGGGATAGCGCCGGAGCTCGATCCGATGACAGGAACGCCGCATGCCATTGCCTCCACGAGAACCCTGCCAAACTGTTCCTTCCAATACTGACCGGTCCTGGACGGGAGGACAAGGACATCCATTTCGTTCAACACTTCAGGCATGCGACTCCGGAGCACCGGTTCACGCCATTCCACTCGATCATCCAGACCGAGTGACGTGCACCGTTTGCGAAGTGCGCCTTCCTCCGGGCCCGCACCGACAACGGTAAGGCGGAAGTCCGCGGGGAGCCCCGCCATCGCGTCAAAAAGTACGTCTATCCCTTTAAGCGGATGGAGCCGTCCGGCATAAACGACGTTGAACAAATCCCCCCTGTTAATCTTCGGTGGAGAAACGGGGGTGAAGACAGATGTATCCAGCTCCGGCGGGATGAACGTGATGCGGTCAAAGCCGAGGTGAGAAAAAATTGCCGGAGCTTCAGGCACGAAGGCCACTCCGTGGTCGGCTCTGCGGAGGACGAATCGCTCGGCCAAACCGTGGAGCACCGAGAGACGGTAAGGAAAATCGTCCCGGGGATATTCGATGTTCCGCCAGGTCGAAAAGACAAACCTCACGCCGGAGTGTCTCCCGCAAAGGAGCGCACATTCCAGCGTCTGGAAATTCTCCGGGTCCGCGTTCACGTAAAGGACATCTGGCCGGAATTCCCGCAACTGGGCGCGGATGCCTCTGTACAGCAACCGGTGGGTCCGGGTGTGCAACAGGACGGGAAGCGGCACGACCTCAAAGCCCTCTCCCTCCCTCACTGCTTCCGCACGGACGGTCCTGAAGTTGTCAAACCAGAGAGCCGGCACGATGACGCGGACTAGGATGTCCCCTTCCTCGCTGATCGCACGGTACAGGGATTGAGAGAGAGGGTCAACGGCATTATGATCGACAACCAGTATCTTCATCGTCGGGCAACCTCTTCGTAGAGCGACGTAACTTCGTGAGCGGCACTCCCGGCCTGGATTTCCCGTATCCTGATGAGTCCGCTTGCGGAAAGCCGGTTGCGGGTGGTACCATTCTCGGATAACTCCACCAGCGCAGCAGCAAGCTCTTCAATATTGCGCGGGTCCACAAGCATAACCGCATTGCCCCCGATCTCCTGCAGAGAGGAGTTGTTCGAAGTGATCACCGGCAGGCCGCACGCCATTGCTTCAGCGACCGGAGACCCGTATCCCTCGTAGAACGAGGGATAGACGAAGAACCTCGCCGACCGGTAGAGAGACACTAACTCCCTGTCGGAAACGAACTGCAGCCGGTGAATGCGTCGCCCTACGGGCGAATCTGCAATCGTGCGAAGAGTCCCTTCAAAGAGCCACCCATTCCTCCCCACGAGTACAAGATCAAGGTTTGCAGGCTGTGCCTCATGCAGTCGTTCGAACGCCCTGATGATCCCCTCGACGTTTTTTCGCGGCTCGATCACACCGACAAACAGGGCGAACGGAGAATTCAATCCGTACTTTTGGACGACCGCATCGTCC
>PMND01000102.1 GCA_003161955.1 Ignavibacteriota bacterium
GATGTGGCGTTCAAGAAATGGCGCCGCCAGGAAAAACTCGAAAGAGAGGCCGCGAAGTAGCAGGCGGGCTCCCCCCGCGCATTCCGCCGAACCGGGCTCCCTCAATGCGATTCCGCTTTCCGGCATTTGCCGTTCTCTGCACCGTGCTCGCTGCGGCTCCGGCCGCCGCCCAGCCCCGCGAACGGGGTGACTTCCGCCCTTCCGATCTCGTCGAGCCCGTCCGCCTGGATTCCACGCTTCACCTGGATATCCGTTACGCAACGAAAAACAATTTCATGAAGCGTCCGATGTACGCCGGGCCGCGCGCGTTCCTCCAGCGTCCGGCTGCCGCGGCGCTCCTGCGCGTTCACCGTGCGCTGCGGGCGCAGGGGTTCGGACTCCTGGTGCTGGACGCGTACCGCCCCTGGTCCGTGACGAAACAATTCTGGGACGAAACGCCGCCGGCGCTCCACAGGTTCGTGGCGAATCCGTCGAAAGGCTCGCGCCACAACCGGGGTTGCGCCGTCGATTGCACGCTGTACGATCTCAGGGGCGGGGGGGAGGTCCGTATGCCGAGCGCCTACGATGAGTTCTCCGCTCGCGCCTCACCGCGGTACGCGGGGGGGAGCCCGGAGGAGAGGCGGATGCGCGACCTTCTCCGCGCATCAATGGAGAAGGAGGGGTTTACCGTCGACCCGGGCGAATGGTGGCATTATGATTTCAGGGACTGGAGACACTACCGCATACTCGACGTACCCCTGACGCCCCCCCGCTGACTCCCCTTCCCTGTCGCGGGTTCGAAGAGGACCATCACCTCCGTCTCGTCCGTCCCCGGAAACATGTCGAACGGGACCCCCCTGACCGGCATGTACCCGGCGGCTCTCCACCGGGCGATTTCCGCCGGAATGATGTCGATGTTGCAGAACATATGGACGACCCGCCCGGGTCGGCGCGCGGCGGCGCATTCGATGACCCCGGGGGCGGTCCCGCCGCGGGGAGGGTCGAGGAGTATCGCATCCCGGGGGCGCACCCCCGCAAGGAGGCGGAGGAGCGTCGTCCCCGTGATGTCGGACCGGAAGAACTGTGTGTTCGCCACCCCCAGCCTTTTCGCATTGCGGACCGCCGCGTCGATCGATTCCGGGGTCCGTTCGATCCCCGTCCCCTTCCGCGCCCGGGTGCCGAGCGTGAGCGTGAAGAGACCGTAGCCGCAGTAGAGATCGTACAGGTCGTCCCCGGAGGAGAGATCGAGCATCCGTCCCGCTTCCGCGATAAGTCCGTCCACGAGCGATGCATTTCCCTGCGAGAATGCAAGAGGGGGGAAGAGGAAGCCTTTTCCTCCGAACTTCTGGTAGATCTCCGTTTCGCCGTATATCTTCCGCACATTCCCCCGCGCCGCCGGGCTCCGCGTGCCGAGGTAATACCTGCCGTCGCTCCGGTCCTCGTAGAGCATGACGCCCCGGACATCGGGACANNTACCGGAGGGCCGGGGCAAGCAGCCGGGCCGCAGGTGAGAGGATCGATTGCCGCAGGCGGGCATACACGGCGGCGTGCGAGTCCGGCTCCACCCGGCACGCCATCACATCCACGGGGCGATGTCCGTCCCCTGCGCCGGGGTCGATGAGTCCGAGCCTTGTCTCATCTTTGAGAAGAAACGCTCTCCTTTTGCTCACGGTACGGTATCCCCGTCCCAGGGGAGAGCGAACGAGAGGCGCAAGAGGCGCCTCCGGTTCAAGTTTCCCCCAGAAATCGCGTAGCGCGGCGTCGCGCGCCCCCGCCTCGGCCGGGTACTCCACGCGTGCGGCATGGCAGAGCGGGCAAGGCCGGGACAGGTATGTCCGGCACGCCCCGGACGAGAGAGCCGCGGGGGGCGGTCCGGCCCTCCGGAGATGCTCTTCAAATATCTCTTTGAACATGATGCAATATACTCAATCGCATTGAAAAAACGGANNTTCATCGACATCATCCCCGACATGTGTTTCGTCGTGTCGGGCGATCGTGATGTCCTTGTCTACAACCGGAAGGCCCGTGAGCTGCTCGGACTCCCCGAGACTCCGTCGGGCCCCATATCGTTTTACTCGCTGCTGACCGAGGATTCCCCCCACCCGCTCCTTCCGGTGCTGCGGACCACCGGGCGCTCACCGGAAGCGGAGGCCCGGTTCAGGACAGCCGACGGCCGCGTGATCGATGCGCTCCTGTTCATACGGAGGATCGCCGGGGTCGGTGCCGACTTCCTCTATGTGATCGCGAGGGACGTGTCCGAGTTCAAGAAAAAGGAGCTCGACCTTCTCCGGTTTTCCAACGTCGTCCACTATACGGTCAACCCCATCCAGATCACCGACGCACAGGGGAGGATGGTCTACGTCAACCCGGCGTTCGAGAAGGCGACCGGGTTCACGAAGGACGAGCTGATCGGTTCCAACCCGAGCAAGCTCTCGAGCGGGAAATTCCCGAAACAGTTCTGGAAGCGCGCCTGGGACCAGATCAACGCGGGGAAAGTCTGGACCGGCGAGGTCGAGAACACGAGAAAGAACGGCGAAGCCCTCTTCACCCAGCTCCTGATTTCTCCCATTGTCGACGGCGAGGGGANNCAGAAGATGGAGAGCATCGGCACGCTCGCCGCGGGGATCGCGCACGAGGTCGGCAACCCCCTGGCGTCCATCTCCTCGATCGTCCAGGTGCTTCTCCGGACGCTCTCCGACGACTTTGCAAAGGAAAAGCTCGGGCTGGTCCAGTCGCAGGTGCACAGGATCACCAAGATCATCCGCGATCTGGTGGATTTCTCGCGCCCGTCCAGCTACCTGGTGCAGCCGACCGACCTCGTCCGGTCGCTCGCGGACGCGGTCGAAATCGTCAAAATGGGAAAGAAGGCGAAAGACGTCACGTTTGTCACCCATGTCCGCCGGCAGATCCCGGTCCTGCCGCTTGTCGCCGACCAGATCTCACAGGTGTTCATCAACATCCTCCTGAACGCCGTCGACGCACTGCAGGGAAAACACGGGATGATCACCGCGGAGGTGGAAAGGGAGGATGAGCGGGTCCGGGTGACCATCACCGACGACGGCTCGGGCATCCGCCCCGAGCACGTGCCGAAGATATTCGAGCCGTTTTTCACGACGAAACAGGTGGGGGAAGGGACCGGGCTGGGACTCTGGGTGAGTTACGGGATTGTCAGGAGTTTCCGGGGCGACCTTACGGTGCACAGCACGTGGGGGAAAGGGACATCCTTCAGCATGACGTTGCCACTGAACGGGAAGGGAGCACGGGATGTCTGAATCTATACTGATCGTCGATGATGAGGATATCATCCGCGAGTCACTCTCCTTCGTGCTTGCGAAAGAGGGATACAACGTCCGGGAGGCTGCAAACGGCGCGATTGCGGCCGAGATGATGAAAACCGAGTCATTCGATCTCGTGCTTACCGACCTCGAGATGCCGGAGATGAAGGGGATCGAGCTGCTCGAACATGTCACCAACTTTTCCCCCGAGACACTGGTCGTCATCATCACCGCGTACGGGTCGATCGATTCCGCCATCGCCGCCCTCCGGAAGGGAGCGGTCGACTACATACTCAAGCCGGTGGAATTTGACGAGCTGATTGTCAAGATCCAGCGGCTCGTCGCCGGCAGGCGGCTGACGCTCGAGAACAAGCTGCTCCGGGGGGAGCTCCACCGGCAACACGATTTTTCCCATATCGTCGGACAGAGCCCTGCGATGACCAGGGTATTCGACACAATCAAGAAAGTGGCTTCGACGGACGGGACCGTCCTCATTTACGGAAAAAGCGGGACGGGGAAGGAGCTCGTCGCCCGCGCTATCCATTTCAACAGCAAAAGGAGCGCGAGGCCGTTCATTCCCGTCAACTGCGGGGCGATCGTCGAAACCCTTTTTGAGAGCGAGCTGTTCGGGCATAAGAGGGGGTCCTTCACGGGTGCGACGGTCGACAGGGACGGGTATTTCAAATCGGCTGACGGAGGGTCCATATTCCTCGATGAAGTGAGCGAGATTCCTCTCCACCTCCAGGTGAAACTCCTCCGTGCGATCGAGCAGAAGGAGATCACCCCGGTAGGTACGTCCACTCCCCAGACCATTGACGTTCGTATCATCGCCTCCACGAACAAAAATCTGGAGAAGGAGGTCGAGGCGGGACGGTATCGCGAGGACCTGTTTTACCGGCTGAACATCGTCGAGATCAACCTCCCCCCGCTGGCGGAGCGGGGGGACGATATCCCGCTCCTGGTGCAGCATTTTGTCATGAAGTATGCGCGCGAGATGAACAAGGATGTCCGGGGGGTGGATAACGAGGTGATGAAATGCCTCCTTGCGCATTCATGGAAAGGGGAGATCAGGGAGCTGGAGAACATCATCGAGCGCGCAGTGATATTCGCGGAGGGGAACCTCGTCACCAAAAACGAACTCCCCGGGTTCTTCGAGCAAAGGCAGGACTCGCTCTATCCTTTCGACGCCCGGCGCTCCATGAAGGAGGCTGTGGACGAGTTCGAGCGCCAGTTTATTACTCACGTCCTCCGCGCGAACGGGTTCAATAAGGAGGCGGCGGCGAAAGCCCTGAAGATCAGCCTCTCTTCCCTGTACAGGAAGATCGAGGAGCTCGCCATTCCTTCGCAGTCGTAGGAATTCCCTCCGGACGATTCTCACAAATTGGAATGCGGGTTGTTGAGATTTTCCACTCCCGCCATCCTGTCTGCGGTTTTTCCCTCACTTCTTCCCCCCGCTTCCGGGTACCCGTTGGCACATATCTTGACATTGACGCTTATGAACCGGAGCGATCGCTGTGGTCTACCTGAAGAAAATACTCGTGACGACCGACCTCTCGCAGTATTCGCTCGAAGCGCTGGAGTATGCAGAGTCGTTCAGCCTGCTGTACGCCTCCCGCATCTTCCTGCTTCACGTCGAGGAGCATGCCCACCACAGAAGCGAGGACCAGGCGGTTGCCGCCCTGGCGGAATTCGTCCCCCGGAACATCGACCCGGACATGAAGCTTACACAGGTCGTCCGTTCGGGGCACCCCGCGGCCGAGATCATAAAGTTCTCCCGTGAAGAGAATGTGGACCTGATCGTCATGGCGACCCACGGGCGCACCGGCGTCAAGCATGTTCTGATGGGGAGCGTGGCAGAGAAGGTCGTCCGGCTGTCCGCCGTCCCGGTCCTCACCGTCAAGCCCCTTCCGATCCGCGAGAGCCTGTTGCGGGAAGAGGACGTCGAAAACGAGCTGCATCTGCGCTGAGAGGGACAATTGGGAGAAATCATCACACATACCGCAGTCGGGGACCCGGAGGCAAAGGGTTCGGCGGGGGAGGACGGTGAGCGGAAGACGATATTGATATTCAGCCCTGATCTCAATCTCTGTTTCAGCCTCTCCAGCCTGTTTCAGGACCGGTACCATGCTGTGACAACAACGAACATTGCCACGTTCGAAAGGCTCGCGACATGCTTCGGGGCCGACCTGGCGATCGTTGACGAAGTCCCCTCTGACTTCCTCATCGGGAGGCTCGAAGCCCTCGGTACAGGATGCCCGAGAATTCCTGTCATTATGCTCTATGTCTATAATAATAAGGACGTTGCTCTCGATCGCGCGATCCGCGGCCGGGTCGATTCTGTCTTCTACAAGCCGGTTGAGATCTCTGTCGTTTCAAAACGGATCGACGAAATACTCACGGCCTGATCCCGCTTCCGGTCCCCTCCCCGTCCCGCCCCCCTTTCGATTCCCATGTATGAAAACCCACCTTTGGAACGATTGCAAATTTAGGAATATCTCGCCACTTTGGACCGCGAATGTGGCAAAATTCAACAAAATGATTGGAACTTCCTTGGCATACTGATTGACCTAATTTTTATACTCTTCGTAGAGAATCTCTACAGCCAAAACGGACACAGTTGTGCACGGAGAAGGGTTCATGCCGGGTAGCTGCAAAGCCTCTGTCCTGATTTCGGGTTTTCTCCTCCTGATCTCCTCACCCGCCATCGCGGGAGGGAACGCCGATTGTCTCTCCTGCCACGGGGACAAAGGGACGACCATGTCCCGGAAGGGGAAGACAATATCCCTGTATGTCGATGCCGGAAGGTTGGGCATGTCGGCGCACGGCGCACTGGAGTGCATTTCCTGTCATGAAGGGCTCAACCCGTCCGAGCTCCCCCACGCAAAGAAGATCAGGGCCGTCAACTGCCTCTCCTGCCATGACGGGGAGCAGTTTGCACACTTCGGTCAAAGCGTTCACGGTACGCTGAAGGGGGGAGTGCCGGTGGTCTCCTGCTCCGACTGCCATAGCACACATGCCATTGTCAAGGTGACTGCGGAGACGGCCGGGGCCAGGAAACAGTTTGCGCTCGCCACATGCTCCAGATGCCATGCGACAGAAGACGCGAGGTTCATGGCCTCTGACCACGGCGCCGCGCTCGCCACCGGCGTCAGGGGGGCGCCGACCTGCATCGATTGTCACGACGAACATAACGTCAGGAAGTCGTCGGATTCGACCGCGCAGACCAGCCATTCGAACGTGGTTGCCATGTGCCTCAGGTGCCATCTGGACAACCCGGATGTGCGCGAGAAGGTCGGTCCTTCCGCCGGTTTCATATCAAGTTACGAGAAGAGCATCCATGCGCGGTCGGTGCGGAACGGAAACACGGCCGCCGCAACGTGCATAGACTGCCACGGCAGCCATGAGATGAGGAAAGGGAACAACCCGGCCTCGAATGTCACGCGAAAGAACATAGCGGCAACCTGCGGACGGTGTCACGGGGATGTGCTTGCCGAGTACCGGGGGAGCATACACGGGACGTCGTTTGCCTCGGGTGTGGATGCGTCGGCGACATGCACCGATTGTCACGGCGAGCATAACATCCTTTCGCCGGCGGATGCCGGCTCCCCCACCGCGGCGAAAAACCTTTCTGCCCAGGTCTGTTCTCCCTGCCATGCCTCGGTGAAGCTGACCCGGAAGTTCGGACTGGCATCCGACCGGTTCCAGAGTTTTTCCGACAGCTACCATGGTCT
>PMND01000034.1:0-1154 GCA_003161955.1 Ignavibacteriota bacterium
ACGACGGGCAGGGAGTACAGATCGGAGACAAAAGGGCCGGCCCGTTGTGGGGACCGGATTCGTGGAACGACGGCGCCGGGGCCGCCCGTGTCTACACGCTGGCCGGGATCATCCGTTATGCGATGCCCTACCTGAACCCCGGGAGCCTTACCGACGAAGAATCCCAGCAGATCGCGGCGTTCATCAACTCCATGCCCCGCCCCGAGTTCCCGCTCAAGCAATACGATTATCGCAATGAGCGCATTCCCCCTGATGCCGTGTATTACAGAAGTCACGCAGAAGAGAACCCACGCTAACAGTCACGCCGGTTTTTGGGCGGGGCTCACAGTCACGCCGGTTTTCGGCGGGACTCACACTCACGCCCGGAACCGGCGCCACAGGCGGCGTGATCGTTGGACCCGCCAGTCTCCAGCGGTACTGCAAGGCCCGCACTTCTCAGCCTGCGTAGCAGTATGTGCATCCATGCTCCTGCGCCCGGTTGACCGCCAGGACACCCGACGGGACGATCTGGATCCCGGGCAGGATCCCCGACACCCAGTCTTTTTTCACGTCCGCCGCGTCCATCTTCATCTTGTCTGCCGCCATCTTGCTGTAGACTGTCAGCGCAATGTCACAGATACCGAACAGGACGCCGCTCTTCTGAAGCTGGTCGATCCCCATGCCGGGAAGAGGGAGCGAGCCTTCCTTCGGCTCCCAGAACGGGTTCGCCGTCAGCGGCGCTTTTGTCTCCTCGTTGTTGACGCTGAACATCTCTCCAAGTTTATATTTGTCCCAGAGACGGCTCTCCATCCCGAGGGGGATTCCGTTATGGCGAAGCACCATCACCGCGGTCACGCTGCTTTCAGATGCGCCGACCGTCTTGTTCGTCATCAAAAAAACGCGTGCCCAGGCGAAAGGGAGTCCCATGTTCGGAGCGGTGCAATCAAAGACCTGCTTGTGTTTTCCTTTGATTTTGCCAAGCCATGACTCGAATTCGGAGCCCCCCGGGGCCGGGAGCGCGCGCTCTTCCGCGGCTCCAATCTGAAGCGGAAGAGCCAGTCCGGCGACTCCCACGGAAGCGGAAGCAAGAAGGGTGCCGAGAAAATTCCTGCGTTGGATCGGATCCTTAAAGTGGGACATGGGAGTCCTCCTCTTGTGGTAGGTTTCAATTGTGA
>PMND01000034.1:1287-27880 GCA_003161955.1 Ignavibacteriota bacterium
TCAGCCCGGTATTTCCAGTACGACTGGAAGGCCCAGCGTTGGCGCCTCGTGTTTGTCGCAGGAATTGCCATTGGAGGATTCCTCTCGGGCGGAACGCTTGCGACGGCCCCGCAGGCGCAGGTCTCTGCCCACACACTCTCCGTGCTTTCTTCCCTGGGCGTCAAAGATTTCTCTTCGATGATTCCGGCTGACCTGTTTTCATGGGGTTCGCTCCTGACGCTCCGGGGGATCCTGCTGATCGCGGGGGGAGGGTTTCTTGTGGGTTTCGGGACCCGCTATGCCGACGGGTGCACATCCGGACACTCCATACACGGGATCGCGACATTCCAGCGGGCATCGGTCATTGCCACGATCTGCTTTTTCCTTGGAGGTCTCATTTCGACGTATCTCTTACTCCCGTTCATCCTTAAATTGTAGCTTCAACGTTCCCTGACACTGTAACGAGGATTCCGCCATGGTCTATTTCATCGTCATGCTGCTCGGGATATTCTTCGGCATGATCCTTACGAACGGAGAGGTGACCTCCTGGTTCAGGATACAGGAAATGTTCAGGTTCGATTCCTTCCACATGTACGGAGTCATCGGCTCGGCAATCGTCGTCGGAGCGCTTTCGATGCTCCTTATCAAAACAATCGGCGTCCGCTCGATGCAGGGAGAGCCGGTAGTCATAGAGACAAAAAAGCTCGGCAAGGGGACGGCCATCGGGGGGATCATATTCGGCATCGGCTGGGGACTGACAGGCGCGTGTCCCGGCCCCCTCTACGCATTGGCGGGATGCGGCTACCCCGCTTTCCTCATCGCGCTCCTCTCCGCGGTCGGGGGGACTCTTGTGTACGGGCTCGTCCGCGACAAACTTCCCCGCTGAGGCGCCGGATGAGCCCCAGGACATCCCGCCGCAGCCCCTTCATGATCGCCGCGTTCATACTGGCGGTCCTCTGCTGCTCCCCCCGCGCGAACGGGGCCGACACACTTCACTCATGGAACAGCGGTCCAACGAAATTTGCAGTCATTCATTTCGTGAGGGATGTGACAACCGAAGGAGGACCGGGTTTCGTTCCCCCTGCGGGGCGGATCGCCGTCTTCAGCCATGACGGCACGCTCTGCCCCGAACAACCAGTCCCCGCGGAACTCGCGTTCCTCATGGATCGGATCAAAATGCTCGCGTCAAAGCACCCCCGGTGGATGACGAAGGAACCCTTCAAGTCGGCCCTTTCGAGAAACATGAAGGCGCTTGCCGCCTCCGGCACCAGGGGGATTCTCGAGCTGACGGCAGCCGCGCACAGCGACATGACGGCGGAAGAATTCGAGACAACGGTGACCAACTGGCTCGCGAAGACGAGAAACCCCAAATTGAACCGCCCCTACAACCAGTGCGGGCTTCTCCCGATGCTGGAGCTTCTCGATTTCCTCCACTCGAGCGGGTTCAAGACATACATCGTCTACCGGGGAGACGCCGAGTTCCTCCGGCCGTGGGCCGAAAAGTCGTACGGGGTCCCTCCAGAACAGGTGATAGGGAGCAGCGTGAAAATGAAACTCGAGGTTCACAAGGGCGTACCGTCCCTCGTGAGGCGCCCGGAATTCGACGTGCTGGAGGACGGGCCCGGCAGACCGGGCGCAATCTACCGGGTGACAGGCCGCCGCCCCATCGCGGCGTTCGGGAACTCCGACGGCGACATCGAAATGATGCAGTGGACCGCCGCCGGGGAGGGGAGGCACCTTGTCCTCCTTGTGCATCACACCAACGGGGGGAATGAGTTCGCCTACGACAGGAAGGCGATGTTCGGCCGGCTGGACAGGGGACTTGACATTGCGAGGAAGAACGGATGGACGATCGCAGACATGACGAAGGACTGGAACAGGTTCTTTCCGAAAACAGGCCAGTGAGAAGGGGGGGCTGATACCAGAATTGCCGCCAGCACACTCGTTCGCCGAGAAAATCTTACACCGGTTTCACCTTCTGCCCACTCCGCTCATGGACGCGTTCGGCGCGGTTATTTTCGCGCGTGCGCTGACCGTGGGGCTGCGGAGAGGCATGTTCGAATCCGTCGCCGGGCGGCCTCTCGCTCTGGAGGAGCTATCCAGGGAAACGGGTTTAAGCCCGGACGGGATCAGACTCCTCGCCGATGCGTGCGTCGCTGGAGGATATCTGAAATGCAGGAAAGGGAAGTACAGAGCGTCCGCGGAGGCAAAGAAGTGGCTCGTCAAGGATTCCGGGACATACCTCGGAGACCTGATATACTATTTTGACTCGCTCAACACGCGGCTCGCAGGGCTGGACTATTCTCTGGAGCACGGGAAACCCAGGGAGCCGTACTACGCCTCATTCACCGACAGTGAGTGGGAGACATACGTCAGGGGAATGGCGAACCTCGCCCGCCTGCTTATGCCGGATGTTATCAGGAGAATCCGGCTCCCGGCAGGCGGAGGACGCATACTCGATCTCGGCGGCTCGCATGGACTCTACTCTCTGGAATGCTGCCGGAGGTTCCCGGAGTGCACCGCGGTCGTGATGGATTTCGCTCCCGCACTTCGCTGGGCTGCCGCGATGAATACGGGAGAACCCGGGACGCGAGTCTCGCTCTCCGCCGGGGATATCCTGACCGCACCGCTCCCTGCGGGGCAGGATGCCGTCTTCATGTTCAATATCCTGCACGGCTTCGATGAAGAGACAAACCGGAAGCTGATCGCCCGCGCTTCGGGCGCGCTCAGGCGGGGAGGGAGCATGTACATACTCGACCAGATGACCGGGACCGGGCAGCGCTCCCTCCTCTCCCGGTTCATGCCCCTGATGGTGGGGCTGAACCTGATGAACGAAATCGGCGGCAACGCGTACTCTGTCCCGCTGATCCGCGAGTGGTGCGCGGAAGCGGCCACGTTCAGGGTCATGCCGCTCAGATTTCCCGGAGTGACAATGATCCAGGCGACAAACTGGCGCGGGCGGGGGAAAGCGCAATCACCCGGCGCCTGAAACGATAACATCCGCAGGGCGCCCGGGATCCGGAACGCCCATCGTTCCGGCGTCAATTCACAGTGATGGTGACGGAGACCGTCTTCGGTGTCGTGGGCGTGTTGTCTCTTACCGTCACCGCGGTGGAGTAGTAGTCCACGCTCGCACCCATGATCTTGAGATCAGCAACGGAGCTGTCGGGGTTGACAAGCACGGCGGTTGCCGTCGCGTTCGGACCCGCCGAGATGCTGTACGGCGCCATCCCGCCGCTCACGCTCACATGCTGGACTACACCGATTCCGAGAGAAACCGATAACGGCGCGGCAGTGAGGCCGGACGCCGGGGGCGGAGGGTTGTAGCTCTGCTGCGGGTACGTTGGGGGGGCGGAACTCTCTTTGGAACAGGCGCCGATTCCCAACATCAGTGCAGCAGGGAGAACGAAACGGAGCGCAGAACGTCGCATAGGATTACCCTTTCCTCTTTCTCCCTATACAACGCTCGCACCCGATGAGTTCCCGGTCCGGTTCAGTCCCCGCCCGTGCCGGCGGGAACATCCTGTGCAACAGACTGGAGGACCTCATGTGAGTCCACGTTCTGTATCCAGGCTGCGACCGTGAGGTTTGAGCGGTTGATCTCCTCCGGCACTCCTCTCCAGCCGGTGAAATTCCGCCTCCGGCCGGGCCAGGAGGGCTGTCCCTTCGGATCGCGAAGAAGATCCCTGATGCCGGCCTCTACATCCGCCATGTCCAGCGTCAGTTGAATCGTCTCTTCCGGAAGAGTCGATGACACGGGAATACCGGCGGGGCCGCCGAACATCCTCCTGACCACCATAGAGTGTTTTGTGATGCCGTTCCCCCCTGTGTAATCCACTGTGCGCTGAACCAGCGCGAGGTGGAGGACGCAGTTGCCGGCTTTCGCTTGTCCCCACCCCCTCCCGACATGGGCAGCTACCGCAATGCTATCGTGGCGGCGGAGAACGTCGATCTTCAGGCTCATACCGGGTTCATCGCCCTTGTATTTCTGGATCGCATTGCGATAGAGGTTGAAGCGGTTCCGTGCAATGTACTTCGGTCCCCCTCCCACGATGCTTTCCCGACCATCGATCACGACGGTCGGCGTCCCCCCTCCCCGGTACATCTGATAGCGGTTCCACGAATCATTCGTCGTCAGCGGATCGGGTCCCGGAATGTGGACGTGGTATTCGATAATCACGACGTCCGACCGGGGATAGTATTCTCCCAGCGCGTCAAAGGCAATATCGGAGGCGACGCAGGGTGGACATTCGGCCCCGGTGAAGAGCTCGGCGAGCAATACCTTCCCTGTCCCCCGCTCCCCGGGGGCATACCTTCCCGGGTCAAATACAGCTCCGGACTGCTTCAGACTGTCGAGCCCGGCATCGAGCCCGTCGGTCGATCCGTGCAGTTTCCTGTACACCGACTCGAGCGTGTCGCGGAGCTCTTTCGTGTTCATGACCGTCAGCCCGTTCATATATGCGTTGACGGCGTCTGCCGGCTGCCCGACCTTCGAATAGATCCCTCCNNCAGCGCATCCCTGAAATCTCCCCGGGCGGCGGTCACCATGGCCAGGTTTTGTTTGAACGCCACAGCATCCTCCACGGGGGAGGTCTTCGTCAGGCTCCGTACGGCGGCTTCGGCATACTTCCGCGCGGCCGGGAGGTTTACGGACATGCGGGCCATGAACGCGGCTGCATTGCTCTTAGCCGCCACCGCCTTCGGGCCGCGAAGCGTATCGACATACTCGTGGACAGTCTTCATCACGATCGTCGCCTTCAGCGCGTCCCGGCGTTTTCCGTCTTTTTCCTCCCGGACAAGCCAGTCGAAGAACCTGGGCTGCATCTCCCGGTCACCCCCGAGGTAGATCGCCTTTGAGAGCGTGGAAAGAGCAACCCGCCGCTTCCCGCTTTGTTCCTGGTAGAGAGCGAGGTGACCCATGTACTCCGGGTCGTCCTCATGCCCCCGTATCGCTTCCGTCTGGAGTTTTTCGGCGGCGGCGACATCCCCTTTCCGGTAGAGGACGTAGGCGCGCGTATCCTGAATCGGACCGAGAGTCCCCCCACCCTCCCCCTTCGCCATACTTTCTGCCAGAGTTGCGTACGCGAGAGCCGAGTCAAGCCCCATGTTTCTCACTGCAAGCGCATACGCGAACTGGTTGTAGGGACCTATCCGCGCCTCCGGCGCCACCGTCTGCAGGTAGTGCGCTGCCGCGTCAAGTGCATCCGCCTCATCCCCCCGCTCGACATAAAGCCCGAACAGACTGTTGTACGCGCCGCCTCTGAAAGGGCTCCCGGGGAACTCCGCGAGAAACTGGACCAGCGCAGAGATCTTCCCGGATGCGGTTCGGACCGCGACGGCGGCACGAAATGCAGCCGTGTCGGACTGTGCTCTTCCCAGTGAGAAAGAGAGGAGTGAAAGAACCGAAACAAGGACGAACGATCGTTTCATACGATCCTCCAGATGGAATTCAGCGGGGGGAATTCCCCCCGGCTACTCGTCTGTACTTCCGCCGAAGAGCCCCTGATTGACCGGCGCGGGGGTGACTTCCGGCGGGAGTACCTGAACCGGAATAACGACTTTGACCGTCGCCGGCGCAAGGCAGACGTCGCTGGTGCAGGCCTGATAGGAGATGTCGACGGGGAGCAGGCAGGCCCCGGGTTTCATCCCCGCCGCCGCGGTGATCCTCAGGACTATGACAACGGAACCTTCATACACATCGAGCGGAGTGTCCGAAAATGCAAACCTCTTCAATTCCCCCCGGGGGTACCGGACTCCCGTGACGCTCAGGCCGGGGGGAGGGAAAAAAGAGGCCGAAGTCGCAATCAGGTTCTCGTCGGACGGCGATGCAGAATTGATATGCCATCCCCTCCTGATGTTCACAAGGAGTGCCGCACGGAAGGACGACCCTCCGTGAACGCCGTCATGCGAGAGCTTCGCGGTCACGGAAACGTATTCCTCCTTCTGCACCATTTCCCCCTCTTCCCGGCCCGCGAAGGGGGAGAGCGACAGGAATACCAGAAGCGCGATAGTCGTCGTCATGTGATCTCAGCGGTGATGTCAGTGGATCAGGATCAATTTCCTCGACTGAACGAAGTCACACGGCATAGAACTCGTCGCTGTTGGCAGGGTTGATGTTTGGTGAGCAAAGTGAGCCGCCTCCGCCAACGCCACGTGAGGACCAGTGCATTGTTTGCGAGAGAACCTCGCCACAGGGACGGATCAACAGGCTCCCGGTACAGAAGAACAACATGACAGGGATCGCGGTCCGCCCGGTCGATTTCATTCCCCTTCCCCCCCAATGCGCATGAGACAATGTACGATTCGGACCCCAAAAATGAAAGATCCCTGCAGCTCCCGGCGCAGGGATCTTCCGTACTTCCAGCCTTGACCGTGTTCCAGCGACGGTCACTGCACTTGCGTCATCCCCTCCAGCTCATCGGCCAGGCCGTTCGCATCATAGAGCTTCCGGAGGCATTCGATGATCCCCGCCGGGTGCACTGCGACCGCCCGGTTCGTCGCTTCAGAATACATGAACCGGCCGGGGAGNNGAGTTCCCGCCGATGATGTCGCATGTGCAGACAAAATTGAGCGGCGTGGAGAGGTTCAGTTTCGATTCCCCTTCGACGAACCGGGGCGGGAGAGCCCACGCACCCTTGTTCCCGAAACCGAGGGCTCTGTCATACAGCCCGTGCAGCGTCGTCATCGGCGGCGCCTGGGTACCGTTCATGGGATATCCGCTGACCGTCCCGTAGGAGAGCCGGAGTGTGAACGTGGCATCAGGGTTGACCGACTTGCCGAACACGGCGAACCGGGCCTTCCCGATCGCCTCACCGGCGGAAGCCGTCGGTCCGGCAATGTACTTTTCATTCCATTTCCGCGTTTCCGTCATGAGAGGAGCGAGCTTCCGTGCGAGGAGGATCATCGGATCAGTCGAGGCAGCAACGGCGGGCTCCCCTCCATCGAAGAGCTGCTTGCGAACCTGGACGTCGGCCATCCGCGTGCCGGCGACAAGCTCGTGCGCGGCAACTTCGGGTGTGCGGCCGTTCAACACCTCTTTCAGGAACGGGTCATCGGCGCTGATATTCTCGACCGCTTCCGCAAGACCGTCGGCTACCTGAACCTCTTCGAGTTCCGGATAGACGGGCGCGGGGGAGAAGAGCCGGAATTTCATCCCGGCGAGATTCGCTTCCTGATACGGAGCCTGGCGCTCGCCGTTCGGCTTTTTCAATTCCTCCGCAGACTGGACGATCTGGAGCGCCATCTGGAAGAGCCGTCCCCGCAGGGTGCGGTATGTCCCCTGGCGGGGCATGAGTTTCTGCCGCTCGAGGACCGTGGTGATCGAGTCCCATGCCCATCCGTACGCCTTCTTCCATTCGGGGTTGGCGTTGACCCGGTCACGCAGGTCCTTGTCCTCCTGGTATTTTTTTGCCATCAGGTTCTTGTCCAGAAGACCCTGGTACTCCCCTTCCGAAGCTTTCCGGCCGTTCTCCATCCCGAATATGCTCCCGGCAGCCTGACGTGCCTGTTCGGGCCCGCGGGAAGAGTATTTCTTCAGGAGGTCAAGAGAACGTCCGAGGCTTTTGAGCCGCACCGGATATGCGATGTCGCGCTGGTACTCGGTCTGGGCGTACGTTTGCAGCCGGTTGGTGGAACCAGGGTGGCCGGAGACAAACACAGGCTCGCCGTCCTTTGCCCCGGCGGTTTTCCATTTGAGGAACTGGGCGGTGTTTGCGGGCTTCCCTCCCTCGTACGCGCGGAAGAACGTGATATCAAGATCGTGCCGCGGGAACGTGAAGTTGTCCGGATCGCCGCCGAAAAACGCGATCTGCACTTCCGGGGCCATGACAAGGCGGACGTCCGTGTACTTCTTATAGAGGTAGAGCCAGTATTCGCTCCCGTTGTAGAATGCCACGATGTCGGCCTTGAGGCCGGACTTCTCCGAGGCTTCCTTCGTGATGCCTGCCGTCACGGAACGGCGGGCGTCGAGCGCCTCGCGGGGAGACATGGCCGGTTTTACCGCTCCCAGGACCTGATCCGTCACGTTTTCCATCGAGATAAGAACATTCAGCTCGAGGTCGGGGCATTTCAGCTCTTCGGCGGTCGTGCGCGCATAGAACCCCTGTGCGACAAGATCACGATCCTTCGTCGAGAGCTTCTGGAGCTGGCCCCGGCCAACATGGTCGTTTGTCAGCAGCAGCCCGGTCGGGCTCACGAACGACCCCGAGCCTCCGTCTCCGACACGTACGCTGGCAAGGCGTAAATGGTCCAGCCATTGCTGTGTCGGTTCGAATCCATACAGTTCCTTGAGCTGTTTCCGCGGAGGATTGTCGAATGTCCACATCCCCTCCCCTGCGAACAAAGGCAGAGCCCACATGATAATGGCGACGACGAGGCAGACTGATGCCAAGGCGCGCCGCGCGTTGGTTTGCATACTGACTCCTTCGGGAAATGAGATAAGAACAGCGAAAGGTTACAGACAGCGAGGAATTTGCCCTTTAAGATACCAACATCCGGGACCAGAAGCAATGGCGACAGCGTTCGANNGCTTCGAATGGAAGCTTCACTGAGCAACGAGTAGCGGCAGGGGGGGCGGTCACAGGAGTCCGGTCACGCCTCCGCGCGCGTGATCGTGACGGCCGCCCGGGAACGCCGGGGGAGGACGCCGGAGAGGAGAGAATAATTCGCTTGACTTTCAGCATGCGGAATATTAACTTTGAAATAGAAAGTACTTTGAGGACTGAACGATGGATGAACTCGAAAGCGGACTCCGGGACATATCCGCGATTCGCTCGATGATGGAACGGGCATCGAAATTCCTGTCATTGAGCGGCCTGTCCGGAGTGAGTGCGGGTATTGTGGCGCTGGCGGGAGCATGGACGGCCAACTGGGCGCTACACCGATCGGATGCACAGATACCGTTCGGGGAGCAAGGGGCGGGTGACGCATGGCTGGAGAGATTCCTCGTCGCCGATGCAGGTTCTGTTCTTGTCATCGCACTGGCATGTTCCACGTTCTTCTCCGTGCGAATGGCAAAAAAGAAGGGCTACCCTCTCTGGGGGCCGACAACCATGTACATGCTGGCAGCCCTAATGGTCCCGCTCGCAGCCGGGGGGGCTTTCTGCGGCGTCCTCCTGTTTCACGGAATCTACGGCCTCCTCCCCGCCGCCATGCTTGTCTTCTACGGGCTAGCACTTCTGAATGCGGGGAACTTCACATTCAGTGAGGTCCGCTATCTCGGGGTTATCAACATACTTCTCGGTCTGACCGCCGGTTTCCAGCCGGCACTCGGTCTCATACTCTGGGCCGGTGGGTTCGGACTGCTGCACATCGTCTACGGCATCCTCCTCTACGCAAAGTATGAGAAGTGATCCCATCGTTTGAAAACCTGAACAAGGCATTCGACAACCGGATCCGGCTCACGATCATGTCGGTGCTGTTTGTGAAGGAAGAGGTCGACTTCAACGGGCTGAAGCAAATGCTCGGTGTCACGGACGGCAACCTTGCAACGCACGTCGCGGTCCTGGAGCGGCACAAATACGTCAAGGTGAAAAAGATCTTTGTGGGGAAGAAGCCACGCACAACCTATTCGATCACAGAAACGGGCAGTAAAGCGTTCGCCGTCCATGTCGACGCACTCGAGGATGTTATCCGGGGAGGGAAGAAGTAGTTTTTTTTGCACATTTACTTTGTGTTTAAAAGTACTTTGTGCCATATCACGGGATGCCATTGTCCAACACCATAACAGGAGCAACGCGCATGCACACACAACTCTGGTTCACAATTATCAGCTTCAATACCATGGCAGCATACATCCCCGTTTCCGCATTGATACTCTACCGGAGACCCGGTGCGTGGCCTTACCTCTTTTCCCTGTTCAACGGACTTCTCATCGCTTTCATCGATCTCGGCGCGGGGGAGGTACAGGTCCCTGCACTCCTTCTCCTCGCATTTACATTCTTCGTCGGTTTTGCCTCCCCCCGGGACGTGTGGCGCTGGGCGATCGCCACCGGAATCTGGGTGCCTGTATTTCACATCGTACGGATGGGCCTTGATAAGAGTCCGGGCGTATCGCTCAATGAAAGCTGGGGATCATTGCTCGCGCTCGTGTTTGCGTTTGCAGGATCGTACGGGGGGAGCTTCATCCAGAGGATTTCCGGGGGAAAAGAGGGGCGGGAACATTCCCCGGTGCCAGGGAGTACAACTGATGAAGGGGACAACAGGAGGAGACCATGACAACAAGACCTGCGTCAGAGATCAGAGGGCGCTACGGGGCGATCGAGCTGAAAGACTCGATCCAGCTGTACTGGATGATGGGGCTGGGACTCGCTGTTGCGATCCATCTGGCAGTGATAGGGATATACAAACTCGCGGGAATACCGGACGCAGGACAGGCGCACGGGCCCTTTATCAACACCGGGATTCATATCTGGCTCCCTCCACCCCCGTTAAACCCCGGTTCCCCTGCACCGATCAACATCGCAGAGCCCGGAATCAAGAATGCCGTCGGCACGCCGGTCCCGGTAGAAGACGGCATCGCCGACCCTGAGCAAACGCTTGCGCCGCAAAACCTGCTCAATTCCCAAACGGGTCCGGCTCACGAAGGGACGGAGGGAGAATGGAGGGAAGAAGCCCCTATCGTGATTCCCGAAACCGAACCTCCCCCGTACCGGGCTGTGGAAGAGATGCCGAAGATCGTGCGGAGCGTTGACCCCGTCTACCCCGAGCTTGCCATCCGCGCGGGGCTGACGGGAACCGTCTACGTAAAAATCTGGGTCGACAAGGATGGAAAGCCGCGAGAGGCGTCGGTTGTAAGATCCGACGAAGAGATCTTCAATGACGCGGCGATCGCTGCCGCGAAGCAGTTCCTGTTCACGCCGGCCTATATGAACAGCGGGCCCGTGTCAGTCTGGGTGACGATACCGTTCAGGTTCAGGCTGGCCGATCGGAACTGAGGTAACCGGCGGGACTGTTAGTCACACCAAAGACCTGCGTGATTTTCAATTCTTCTTGTCGCGCGGAGGGAAGAACTCCGGAATGACTTTCCCGCGATGGCACGTCCAGCACCCGATCTTCGGCTCCGGACTGTCGAGGTTCTTGATGTTCTTCAGAAGGTGCGTGTTAATCTCGCCGACCATCTGCACCATATCGCGCGCAATCTGTTTCTCGGACCGGTCTTCTTTCTCCCATTGATCGATGACGTGGCAGTGTTTGCACGTTACGCCGAGAGCGCCGCTCCAGAACCCCATCATGCCGGGGAGCCGCCCGGCCTCCATGCTCTTGAATAACTGGATATTCTTGAACACTTCCGTCGCCGGCTGCTTCTCCCGCCCGGCAATGCTCCCCCGCAATTTGGCGAGCTCGCGCTCGACGACGGCTCCCGCGTCATCATGTTTCGTCGTATCCTGCATGAGAGCGGGACCGGAGGTGGCTGCCGGGTCCCCCTTCCCCTGCCACGTAAATCCTGCACCAAGCGCCGTCATGCAACACGCCGCAAGCAAAACGATCGAACGGGTCATATACCCTCCTCGAGAATGAGACTGGTGATTTCCACACCCGGTGTGGAGTGTGCCACCCGCCACCGGTACCGGGCGGAGCAATGTTACGTGTTCAGACTGCGCCGGAGTTTTTCCTTCACGTCCGGCCACTCCTCTGCGATGATGCTGTAGTAGACGGAATCCCTCACACGGCCGTCCTGCATGATCATATGCCGGCGGAGCACCCCCTCCTCCAGTGCCCCGAGCCGGAGAATTGCCTTCCTGGAACGCTTGTTGAGGACGTCAGTCTTGAATTCCACCCGGTTCAGACGGAGAACTTCGAACGCATGAGCAAGCAGCAGGTACTTCGCTTCCGTATTGAACGCAGTTCTCTGCCACGGGGTTCCTAACCAGGTCCAGCCGATCTCCACGCGATGATGAGCCGGCTCGAAGTTTCCGAACCGGGTGGAACCGACTGCGCGCCCCGTGGATTTGTCGATCTGCGCAAAAGGGAGAGCTTTCCCCGCTGATTGGAGGGTGAGGGCTTCGGCAATGTACGCCTGCATGCCGTCGGGGGCGGGGAGATTGGACACACCAATCTTCCAGAGGTCGCCAATGGCAATGGCCGAGGACAGATCTTCAGCGTGGGCAAGCGACAGAGGATGGAGCTCGACGTGATTTCCACGGAGAACTACGGGAATCAGCGGACCGGCAGGGGGGGCTGTCATGATCTCCGCTTCGGAGCCGTCCGCCCGCGTTTCCTGACGAACAGCCCTTTCCCCCAGCCGAAGATGATAATCCCCAATCCCGCGGCCACTGCGAGCATACTATTGAACCACGCCCCCGTCCACATGACGATGAGCCCGAACAGCCGGACCGGATCGCCCGGCCGCGTAAGCGGGGACGTGAAATACCGGCCAAGAGGTGTCTCCCTGTATCGCGACAGGTCTACACGAAGGATCAGGTAGATCGAGATGAGGATCGAAGGAAGGAACCCCACGATCAGGGCAGCGGGGAGGTTGTGATCCCAGAAAAGCCACGCCGCAATCAGGCCCGTCCCCCAGTCAACGACGAGCTTCGCCGGGTGCACCTGGTGCAGCAGTATGCGCTCCCGGATGTCCAGCCGGACAGGAGCCTCTTTTTTAGGGGAGTGGCTTGGAATTCCCATTGAAAGTAGCGACATTTTCCCAACAATGGAGGAAGGGCATGAGCGATCGAACCAGGTTTCTTCTCGACGAGACAAAGGTACCGAAAGCGTGGTACAACATCAACGCCGATATGCCAGTGCCACCGCAGCCTGTGCTCCACCCGGGGACGCTCCAGCCGGTCACGCCGGATTTTCTGAGCGTCCTTTTCCCGATGAGCCTCATCGCTCAGGAGGTGAGCAAGGAACGGTGGATAGAGATCCCGGAGCCCGTCAGGGAAATCTACAGGCTCTGGCGGCCGACACCGATGTGCCGGGCTCTCAGGCTCGAGAAGGCTCTGGGAACGCCGGCGCATATTTACTACAAGTACGAAGGGACCAGCCCGGTCGGGTCCCACAAGCCGAACACCGCCGTGGCGCAGGCCTTCTATAACAAGGAAGCGGGAACGAAGGCAATGACCACAGAGACGGGAGCCGGACAGTGGGGGACGGCGCTCGCGATGGCCTGCAACTTTTTCGACATCGACCTCGAAGTNNCTCGGAATCGCGATCTCGGAGGCGGTGGAGGCAGCCGCAACATCCGGGGGGACAAAGAAATACGGGATCGGATCAGTGCTGGGACACGTGCTCCTGCACCAGACGGTCATCGGGCTTGAAGCGCTCGAACAGATGGAGATGGCGGGGGAGTACCCCGACATCGTCATCGGGTGCGCGGGGGGAGGATCCAATTTCGCGGGGTTTGCGTTCCCGTTCCTCCACAGAAACCTGACACAGGGAAACCGGACGCGGCTTATCGCCGTCGAGCCGGCGTCCTGCCCGAGCCTGACGAAAGGGAAATACACATTCGACTACGGCGACTCCGCAGCGATGGCTCCGGTCGTGAAGATGCATACGCTCGGCCACACGTTTATGCCCCCCGGGATCCATGCCGGAGGGCTCCGGTACCACGGAATGGCACCAAGCGTCAGCGCGCTTGTGCACCACGGAGACATTGAAGCGCGAGCAGTCAATCAGATCGAGACATTCGAAGCAGCGGTGGCCTTCTCCCGCGCCGAAGGGGTGATCCCCGCACCGGAATCAGCGCACGCGATACGGGCGGCAATCGACGAGGCGCTTCTGTGCCGGGCCGATGGGAAGAAGAAGGTGATCGCATTCAACCTCTCGGGGCACGGTCATTTCGACATGGGGGCGTACGACGCATTCCACCAGGGGAAACTCGAGGACTACGAATACCCCGAAAGCCTGGTTCACGAGGCGATGCAGCATCTGCCGGATGTCAGGCTGCCGGCGTGAGGAGGAAGACGGACGTCCCGCCAAAGAGCGGCGGGATCTGGTCGAACCCGTTAAAGATCGGCGGGGTCTGAGTGATCCCGCCAGACAACGGAGGGTCGAAAAGAAGCCCGCGATGCCGAATGGCATCCCCATCATACGGTGGGCGCCACCGGCATCGCNNAACCTCACTTCGTGGTACCCGGCCTCTTCGTTCTCGTTCACGAGCTCCTTCACAACCTGCCCCAGCGAATTAAAGACAGTCAGGTTCGCCCGGGCGCTCGAGGGAAGACCGTAGCGGATCATGGTGGTCGGGTTGAACGGGTTGGGATAGTTTTGTCCCAGCTCGAAGCTCTTCACCGCGGCGGGCGCAACTTCAGACTCCGACGCCACTGCAACTTCGTCATCTGCAAAGCATTCATTACGGCACTTCACGCTTACGTCGCGGATTCTCCCCTCGGGACGATACGCCACCACGCCCAGGTGGTGGATGTAGTCCTTCACGACGACATACTCATAGTCCGGCATCGCTTCGAGGACCGTCGCGTTTACTCCAAGCATCGGGAGGAGCCCCGCCAGCCCCTCATCCACCGTCATCGTATATTGTGCTGAAGGATTGAACTGTTTCCCGTTCACGCGGATGGAGCTCAGTATCACCCTCTGGCCTGCCGGCTTCGACCCGTCATACTTGAATGTCATGCCGGACATCTGGGGGAAGTAGTCCTCATTCACACCGAGGAAGCTGAGCGCGGCCTCGAGCCCGCCGATCAGTGAGGCGCCGTCGGCACTGACTTTGACAAGCTTCAGTCCGAGACCGGTCGAGGGATCGAATCCATACGGGAACGATCTGAACACGTCGGCCCCGACAATCGCGCCTGCGTATATCTTCTCATTGATCAGACCGATCGCAGAGAATCCGAGCTGTGTTTTCCCTTTCTGTCGCATCGCGTCGGTAACGAGATTACCCATCGGCGTGTCACGAATCTGGCTTGACTCGTCGTAGAGCAGCTCCAGGTCGCAGGGTGCGACGCCGACGATCTTATGGTAGACATCTCCGTATACCTGCTCGATGCCCGGCTTGAGACTGCTCACGATCGCCTGGATCTGCGGGACGGCAGGGACTCTCCGGTCAACAGGGATGATTCTGTAGTCGACCAACTTCACTTTCCCCGCATCGACGTTCAGACGAAGCTCGCCGACGTACAGGTAAAACGACCCCGCCTGAAGAATCAGNNATTCCGGGGACCGCAGCGGCGATCGCCTGGTCGTGAAGGAACCCCATGTGCGAGAGGCAGATTACCACGACCGCTCCCTGAGATCTGAGTGACTGCACCATTTGTCCGGCAATCGTCGGGGTGGGATCAAGTATTTTTATGTCCCCCGAGTTGGTGGAGGGATTGTCCCAGACAGTCAGACCGAATATGCCGATCTTCACCCCTCTCTCAATGATGATCGAGGGTTGTACGAAATTGGCAAGATCTGCCCCCCCCGTGTATCCGCTCATATCAAGATTCGCGGAAAGGAGCTTGAATGAAGGCGTCGCCGCACTCAGCGAACCCAACAGGGCATCGGGAGTGAGATCGAATTCATGATTCCCGACCGCCATGGCGTCGAACCCGAGCGAGCTCATGATCTGGAGTTCGGGGACGCCGAAATACGCGTTGAACATGAAGTCGCCGACGAATGCATCCCCTCCGTGGAGAAGGACAACATTCTTCTCGGTCCCCCTGATGGAACCGAAAATCGAGGCGGCCCTGGCGATCCCGCCGATAGTCCCGTTCAGATGGAAATCTTTGGGGCCGAACGCGTCGATATGCGAATGCGTGTCGTTGACATGCACTATCGTGACAATCGTCCCCCCCGCAAGCATGACGCTCGCACAGAGAATGAGGAGGACCGAAACGCTCACAACATTCATGAAGTGTTTTTGCATGGCGCAACTTCTCCCTTCCTTGTTGTTGGTAGTAAGTGTCTATGGGTGGTTGCTCAGGACATGTCAGCATGTACCATTCATGCCAACGAATGGGAGATAATCAGAAAACGGAGAGGCACATCTGTCACGAAACTGTCATGAATCTGTAAAAGAAGGGCTTGTACGCAGGAGCATTGACGGGGATAGGGGGAGTCGGACTGCTGTGATCGACTGTACGAATCACTTTGGTCCGCGGTGCAGCAGATCTGGAGTGATCAGACGTGAGATAACGGAACCGGAGCGCACGTTCCCCCGGAGCCGGCGAATGGGCTGACGAACCGGCAGTCGGCGCGACGACGATGCATGATCACGCCGCGACGTTGCAGCCGAGATCCCGCGCGTACCCGGCAAGCATCCCGGCGAGCATGCTTCTCCCGCGATGGATCCGGGAACGGACNNTGAAACACGGGGGGGAGACTCTGAAGAGCAGTCATCACTTCGTCCCCCATGCTCCGGGCGTGCGCATCGATGTCTGAATTGTCGGTAAGGAAAACCCGCGGCGAGCGCAGATGCTGGAGTTCATTCCCCATCCCCGCCTGCAGGCTCTCGTCCTCGAAATCCATCAGAATCGGCTCCCGCTGACGGCGCCGGTATGCATTGATGTGCGAATTCTTGCAGATCTGGAACAGCCAGGCTTTGCAGTTGCTCCCCTGCCGGAACGTGTCGAAATGTTTGAATGCCTTCAGCATCGTCTCCTGGACGAGATCCCCGGACCGGTGCTCGTCGCGGCAGAGCTGGTACGCAAAATTCTCGAGTGCCTCCATGTGCGGGAGGGCGTCGCGTTCGAACATCTGGGACTGCGTCATGAGCTCACTCCTGTTTCTTGTTGACCTGATGTTGACCTGACCCTGTCGAGTTTCAACAGAGTTAACGCACGATGATGATATCGGTCATTATGGTGCGGTTGATCACGGGTTCTTCCTTATCAATGTCCCTCCTCATACAATCCGCATGCCAGACCGGAGCGGGGGCGGTCCCGGGTGAAAGGGAGGCCGCGTGCGGACTTTCCGGCTTCCGGGGCGGCCCACTGTGGTGCCGGCGCCACACCGGGAGAGAGGAAAGCCGGCTCGTATGTGGCACCGGTGCCACACTGCTTCCCCGTTCTCAACTGNNGTATCTGTATGTGTCAGTCCAGATCCTCCCTATGCCCAAGAGCAGACCCGGAAACTCCGTCACATCGTTCATTCTCCTCCACCTGGCGTTTACGCCACTCATGATCGCCCAGGAGGCTGCGACAACCGAAAAAGGGGCATCCCCCTCATACGCCGAAATACACGGCCGAATCTCCCTTTCGAAGAGGGACGACACGCACCCGGCGAACATGCGCGACCAGATGTTCGGCATGTACTCCATTCACGGAGGGAACGGGGCGTCGTCTCTCATTGGTTCTTCCCCCGGTGCGGCGGGGAGGCTCTCGGAACGGGCCGTCGTGTACCTCGAAAGCGACGACCTCAATCAGGGCCCATACGCTCCCGGCACGAAAAGCCCGTCGCTCGACCAGAAAAACCTCCAGTTCCATCCCCAGGTCCTCCCGGTCATGGTCGGAACGAGAGTCGAGTTCCCGAACCGTGACAACCTGTTCCACAACGTCTTTTCGTATTCGCAGGCAAAAGAATTCGACCTGGGCCGGTACCCGAAGGATGACTCGCGGTCGGTCACGTTCGACAGACCCGGGGTCGTGAGGGTCTACTGCGACATACACTCACACATGAGCGCGACAATACTCGTGTTGAAGCATCCGTACTTCACGTCACCGGACGATTCGGGCGTGTATGTGCTCTCCCGCGTACCCCCCGGGAGATACAAGGTTGTGCTCTGGTATGACAGGGACCCTGTCGAGCGGAAAAGCGTCGAGGTGAAGGCCGGGGAGGATCTGCAGCTCGATTTCACCAACCAGGGACGGGAATGACACGGACAGGAATCATTGCTCTCCTCCTGTATTCCATGCTCCCTCCGGCGGCGTCCGCCCAGGTACTCCTCAGCGGGGAGACGGCGGCACAATTCTACAAGAGCGCTGTCACCCAATCCCCCCGCGCGGTCAACAGCGGCAGGCCATCGTTCGGCTGGGACACCCGGCTGTTCATCGATGGAGAAGTCACAGACAACGTCACCGCCCTGGCCAATATACGCGCGACGAACACCGACGCGATCACATTCGACTATATTGCGGTCCGACTGACCGACCTGACGCCGCTCGGGCTGAACTTCCAGGCCGGGAAATTCGACCTCCCGTTCGGCAACCTGGGGGAGCGCCGCTTTCCACGGAAAAACCTCCTGTACGGTCTCCCCTCGATATATGAATACCGGATGGCGCTCCCGGACCATTTCTCTCCAGGCCCGGACTACAGAGTGATCCCGGAAAGGGAAATCCTCGCGGGCGCCGGGCAGGGGCGGGGGATGCGGCTCCTCGACCTCGGGATGTATCATCCGGGCGCCATGGTCTTCGGATCGGCCGGAGTACTTGATTATGCATTCGCGGTCACGACCGGCACTGTCAGCACGTCGTCCTACAGCTCCGACAACTACAACAGCGACCTCGGGAAGGTCGCGCGTCTCGCCGTCACGCCGTTGACGGGTCTCACGATAGGGGGCGCATATGCATGGGGGGCATACATGCAGGCGGTGTACCCGATCCCGGGAAACGACAACCTCGACAGCTACACGGAGAGGGCCGCGGAGGTCGATCTGGAATTCAGCCGCGGGCATGCCGTGCTGGACGGAGAGGCGGTGTACTCGACATTCGGCGTCCCCGTCACGACGGGGGACCAGAACCTCCACGTGCTGGGGTATTATGTCGAGGGGAAGTATACGCTCATCCCGCGGCTCTACGCGGCACTCCGCGTGAGCGGACTGGAGTTCGGCAATATGCGCTCCGGAGGAATCGAACAACAATGGGATTACAATGTCGTCGAATGGGAAGGCGGGCTCGGATATTTCGTCGACAAAGACGTTCTGCTGAAAGCCGTCCGGCGTGAGACCCGCATACTCGGGGGAAGCGGGCCGAAAGATAATCTCACCGTGGTGCAGCTTGTGGTGGCGTACTGATGACGTTCAGGAACAAGATACAGATCTCCATCTGGGGCGTAGTCCTGAGCCTGCTGGTGATAACGTTCTTCATCATCAACTACTGGACACGCAGCCGGTTCGAAGAAACGTTCGCGCGGGAGTTGAGCGCCGGTTCCTCGACCGTCATGGTCCAGGAGAAGCTCCAGTCCGCCGAGCTGTTACGGGCGTGCTCGGTGATCGCGGAATCCCCGCGGCTCCGGGCCGTCGCCGAGATTGAGGATGAAAACACCGCCTACCAGCTCCTGAAGGAGATGAACCAGACCACCCTGAGCCAGGTGGTCGTCCTGACGGACCGGGCGGGGAGACCGCTCGTGCAAATGCTCCGCGGGAACAAGGAGCGGTGGGACATTTCGGGCTCGGAGACCATCCAGAACGCCCTGCTCCTTATTTCTTCCACCGACGTCTCCTCCATCGGAGGGCGGATCTACAGGATCGTCTCCGTCCCTGTCGTGATAGCGACCGAGCTCGTGGGGACGCTCACCATCGGTTTTGAGATCACATCGGCGGACCTGGCCGCTCTCAAACATATCACGAACAGCGACCTGGTTCTCGTCCACAGGATGACCCCGATACTCGCGACATTCGATTCCGCCGAAGCGGTCTCCCTCGCCTCCGCAATGGGCCCCGGCCCGTGGAATACTCCTCCCACGGAACGCGACTCCGCCGTGACCCCCATCAGGCTCTCGACGGGGAGTGAGACGTACCTCGAGACCTCATTCCGGCTGAACCGGCCCGCGACCGATGACTCGGGCACGGTGGCGTATCTCATGATCAAGCCGCTGAGCCGGGAGGTGCGACGGGCGATGGCTTCGATACTCGGCACATTCGGGATCGTCTCGCTCATCTTCCTGGCCCTGACCACAGTAATCGGGCTCGTCATATCCCGCAGTATGACGCGTCCCATCTCGGAGCTCGTGCGGGGGACAACGGAGATCAGCCGCGGAAACTATGATTATGCGATATCCGTCCGGGGGAAGGATGAGCTGGGGATCCTCGCCCGGAGATTCATGGCAATGAGCTCATTCCTCAAGGAGAAGATCAATGAGCTGGGGAAAGCGAACAGTGACCTCCTGGAGAGAAACAGGGACCTCGACGAAACGCTCCGGAAACTGCGCTCAGCCCAGGAAGACCTTGTCAGAAGCGAGCGGCTGGCCGCCACGGGGAAGATGACCGCCCAGCTCGCACACGAGGTAAACAATCCCATACACAACATCCAGAGCTGTCTGAAGACCGCGCTGGGCCGTCTTCCGGAAGGGACGAAGGGTCGCGACCTGATTGACGTGGCATACGAGGAGGTCAACCGGCTCTCCCGTCTCTCCGCACAGATGCTGAGCCTGTACCGGAGCTCCCTTGTCGAGGAGGAGATGAAGCCCACGAACGTTAACGATATACTGGGCGAAGTCGTCATTCTGGCGCAGGGAGAGGTCCAGGACAGGAACATCGTCCTGCACACCGAGATCGAACCAGCGCTTCCCCTCGTCAGGGGGTCACGGGACAGGCTCAAACAGGTCCTACTCAACCTCATCTCCAACGCGCTCGACGCGATGCCCGGTGGGGGAGAACTGGCGATGCTGGCCTCCCGGGACAACGGGACCGTCCGGCTGACCGTGAAGGACAACGGGGTCGGCATTCCGCAGGAGAACCTGAACAGGATATTCGACGCCTTTTACACGACGAAAGGGAAAGTGAGCGGGGTAGGGCTCGGGCTTTCGGTCAGCTACGGAATCGTCAGCCAGCACCGCGGATCCATCGAAGTCCGGAGCACGGTGGGAAAGGGCTCGGCGTTCACGGTCATACTTCCAACCGGGGAATGATTCATGCCCAGGCATGCACACGGCAAAATCATGATCGTCGACGACGATCTCGCCTTCCGGATCGGAACGCTCGCATTGCTGGAGGACCACGGGTACGTGTCGACGATCGCGACGAACGGCGAAGAGGCCAAGCGCAAACTCGCCGAACAGCAGTTCGACCTCGTCCTCTCGGACCTTGTCATGCCCGGCATCAACGGCATAGAGCTCCTCCAGCACATCAAGGGGAGCTATCCGGGGCTCCCGGTCATTATGGTGACCGGATTCGCCTCGATCGGTACGGCGGTCGAGGCGATGCGCCTTGGGGCGCGGGATTATGTGACGAAACCGTGCGACAACGACGAGCTGCTCATCAAAATCCGGCGCGCCCTCGAAGAGCAGCAGAAGGACCGTGAGCTGAGGAGCCTGCGGGACGAGGTCCGCGGAGTCTATGCTTTCGGCAACATCGTCGGCAGGAACAGCAGGATGAAGGAGGTCTACACACTCGTGCAGCAGGTGGCAGGGACCGACGTCCCGGCCCTCATACTCGGTGAAACCGGGACGGGGAAGGAGCTCGTTGCCAAGGCGATTCACTACAACAGCTCCCGGCGCGACAAACCTTTTGTGGTGATCAACTGCTCGGCGCTCGCAGAGACGCTGCTGGAAAGCGAGCTCTTCGGACATGAACGAGGCTCCTTCACCGGCGCGCACAGGCAACACACGGGCAAGTTCGAAGAAGCCCGCGGGGGAACGATATTCCTCGATGAAATCGGGGACGTCCCGATGCATATACAGACGAAACTGCTGCGTGTCCTCCAGGAAGGGGAGATACAGCGGGTGGGGGGTACGGAGACCATCACGGTGGACAGCAGGGTCGTTGCCGCGACGAACCGGGACCTCACCGCGATGATCGGCTCCGGGCAATTCCGTGAAGACCTGTTCTACCGTTTGAACGTGTTTCCGATACACGTTCCCCCGCTCCGCGAGCGGATGGACGATCTCCCCGACCTCGTCGATTTCTTCCTGAAGAAGCACGCGGCGCTCGCCGGAAACCGTGTCACCCGGTTCGCACCGGCAGTCCTTCCCTCAATGATGAACTACCAGTGGAAGGGGAACGTGCGGGAACTCGAAAACCTGATGAAGCGTGCGATCATCAAGTCGACCGGCGACACGATTACCTCCATCGAACTCCTGACAGGGGAACAGCCAGAGGCCCGCACCTCCGCCCCCGCCGACGGGTCGGTCCAGATGAACACGTCGTTCCGCGAGTACCTTTCGACAATCACCCGGCATGCGGAGGAGTCGTATCTCCTCCAGATGCTCCGCCTCTACAAGGGGAACGTCAACCAGATTGCGAAACTGATGGATATCGACAGAAAGACCGTCTACAGGAAGATGGGGGAATACCAGATCGACCCCGATTCATTCCGCGACTGACGCGCCCCTGCTGCGAGCCGGAAGGAACCCACCTGCGCGGGCATTACATCTTCCTGATCGTCACGTTCCCGTTCACCGTTTTTATCGTCACGCGGTTGCTTCCCCCCGCCACATTCCCGGTCCCATGGATGATCCTGTGCGGGGACCCGTTGTCCCGTTCCCACTCCGGCGACACCTCCTGTTTCACGGGAAAATCGCTCTTGATCGTATAGTCCCCCTCGTGCCCCTCCGTGTAGGCGAGCTCGATGTCGATGTCCATCGAGAGCCCCGCGGGAACACTCAGCGTGATATCGCCCGCCATCGACGTGAGCGCGACGGACCGCTTTCCGCTGGAGGGGTCGCCGGTCATCGTGGCTTCCACGTTCCCCCCCATCGTGCTGGCATCGATCCAGCCATCGACCGCATCGAGCGCGACCGGTCCCCCCATCGTTTTTGCCTTCACAAACCGGGCGGCGGAATGAACGTGGATCGCCCCCCCCATCGTACTGAGTGAGGCACCCTGGGGGGCATCATCCACATTGATTTCCCCTCCCATTGTCGATATGTTCAATTCGCGCCCCCTGACCTCGCCGGATCTGCGCGTGATGTTTTTCTGTCTGACGTTCCCCCCCATCGTTGAAGGTTTCACGTCCCCGGTCACGTCCTCCATGAGCACTTCGCCCCCCATCGTCTTCACGTTCCCGTCGACATCAGAGTGCTTCAGTGTTATCTCTCCCCCCATCGTCAGGAGGTCGAGGTTCCCCTTCAGTCCGCTCAACATGAGAGCGCCACCCATCGTCTTGCCGCTCATCCGTCCCTCGACGTTTTCGATCGAAACACCTCCGCCCATGGTTTCCATGTGGACATCATAACGGCGGGGGACATTGATCTCAAGTCGTATCCCTCCGTTCCGGTTGTGCCGCGAGCCCCTGTAATGAGAACTGACGGAAACGCCCGACGAAGTCCCCTCCATCTCCAGTATCGCCTCTTTCCCGTCCCGCCCTTCGCGGAACCCTTTCACGGCCACCGTTTCCCTGTCCCAGCCCGCTATCGCAATACCTCCCCCGGTCTTCAGGTCGATGTCGAGCTTCTTTCCCTGCGACGTGACAAATTCCTTCTCGTAGTCCGCCTGTGGCGCTGCGGAGAGCATGAATGGAGAAACCAGAAAAACCAGAAGCGCGAAACGTTTCATAGTGCGGCTCCTTATTTATTCACCTGTTCCACCAGTAGTTCAGCCTGACCATGAAGATATTGGCGGGACGGATATCCATCAACTGTCCCAGTGCGTGATTGAACCGAATGCCGTCGAACAGTCACCTGACCGGTCAGGCGGACCGCCTGGACCTCAAGCCGGAGCTGGAGGATCGACCCCCTGTCCGACCGTGGGGAACAGGAGCATCATCGCAGCGAACATCTCACGGTCTCCCCTTGCGCACCTCGATATTGCCGGAGACGGCATCAAGCGTGACCTGCTCGCCCCCCCCGTTCAGGAGTATCGTTGCACGGATCTCGCGGCTCTGTTCGTCCTTTTCATATTTGTCCATCGCAAAATCCGATCGTATCTCGTACGTGTCCTTCCGGCTGCGCCACCAGCCGCTGATATGAATCCGCGCATTGATCGTCGCCTTCGCACCCTCCGGCACGAACAACCTGATGTCCCCTCCCGCAGTGTTCAGCCGACTCCTGCCGTTCTTTGCCGGGTTCAGCATCGCGACAATGTTCCCCCCCGCCGTGCTCCCCTCCAGCGCCCCGGTGACGTTCTCGAGCTGCAGGTCACCGCCGGCGCTGGTTGCCCGGACCGTCCCCGTGGCTCCGTGCAACAGGATATTCCCTCCCGCGGTCGTGAGCGAGGCACTTCCGGAAACGGATCCCGCGGTGATATCCCCCCCCGAAGTCGATACGATCGCCTCCCCTCCGACATCCCCGATGGCAATGTTCCCGCCGGACGTGCTGGCACGGATCCTCTTGCCGACGTTCGCGACCGTGATGTCCCCCCCGGAAGTGACCACCGCCGCGCTCCCCGAGACCGTCCCCATGTGGATGTCCCCGCCGGAGGTGTTGAAATCGAGATCGCCCCCGATGTCACCGGAGGTTATGTCTCCGCCGGATGTCCGCATGTCAATGGCGCCGCCGAGATTCCCGAGCCGTATGTTCCCCCCGCCCGTCGCCCCTTTCAGTTTCCCCGTCAGAGGGCCGTTGACCTGGATATCCCCGCTGGATGACTGAAGACGGACATCAAACCGGGACGGGAGACTGACATCGAGCGTGAGATCGTCAGAGGACCCGTCTGTATCCTCGATCCGCACCGTGGTACCGCTCTGGACCATTCTGAGCGCCGGATCCTCCCCGTCGTCCACGCCTTTGATCCTGACCGACACCTCGTCCCTGTCCCACGGGTTGATGATGATGTTCCCCCCCCGGATCGTCACTTCAAGCGTTCCTCCCTTTCCGACCGTGAAGGTTTTCGTGCGATCCCCGCCTCCCCCTGGTGCTGCGGTGGCGATGCACGCCGCCGCGAGAGAAATGACGGTGAAAAGAACCGATAGTCGTTTCATTGCCGGGTCGCCTCCTGAATAACCGCACGGGCCTTCACGCGGATGTAGTTGTTGTCGTCTGTCGCCGCTTTCTGCTTCAGGACATCAAGTATGTCGCTGTCCACTCCGAGCGGACTCGTCCGTGCCGAGTCGAGAGCGTTGATGGCGGCGACCCGGAGTCCGGGGTTGCTGTCCGACATGAGCGCGCGGAGCAGGGCCTTCTTTATTTCTCCATCGAACGGGAGCCGCCTGAGGGCATTCAGCGCCTCTTTCCTTACCCCCACGTTAGCGTCCATCTCCATCGCCTTGATAAGTGCGGACTTGGTCTCAACGTCCTGCGTTTCCACTCCCTGCCTGTTGATCGCATCGACGGCTTTCAGACGGACACCCGGATTCTCCTCGTTCAACATCGCATGCGTGAGGACCTTCTGGATCTTCGGATCGTCGATGCTCCCGCGCATGCGGACCGGAGTGACCGCATCAAACGTGAATTCAATCTCACCTGTTCCCCGCCCGTGATCGATGAAGTGGATGTTGGTGATCCTCGTCTCCTCTTCTTCGGGGCGGACACCCCCCGCCGGAAAGGGGGAAGCGAGCCTGGGGGGCTCCTCTCCGGCCGGGGGGGGGAAGAGCGATCTTCCGAGGAAGAAACCGACCGCCAGCGTGAACGCCGCACCGAGAGCAATCCTGTACACGGGAGCGATCGCCCCCGGGGAGAGCCACCCGGACCAGCCGGAATGCCTGGCACGCTCATTCCTCAGAGCAACCCTGAGCTCCTGGCGCGCTTCGCCAAGGAGTCGTTCGTCCGGCTCGATCCCCACCCGGTGCGCAACGAGCGCCGCGCGAAAACTCCGCAGATCCTCATATTCCTCCCTGCACCGTTCACAGGTCCGGAGATGCCTCTCCAGAACCGCCCGCCCATCGTCGTCCATGTCTCCGGAGGCGGAAAGGAGCAGAAGTTCCCTGTACCCTTCGTGTGTCATATCGCGTCCTTCAATTGATCCCGCATCCGTCGTGTCGCCGTGAAGAGGTACCGTTTCACCGTCCCCTCCACGCAGTTCATCATGACCGCAATTTCATTCAGTTTGTATCCTTCAAAATGCCTGAGCGTAAAAACAAGCTTCTGTTTCGGCGAGAGCTTGTCGAGAGCTTTTTCGATGCTGGAGGAGATATCGGCGGTCACGGCCTGATGATCGGGCCCGACGGCTGGATCCCGGATCTCTCCGGGCCCCTCAGAATCTTCTTCGTTTCGATCATCGATCGAGAAGGTCTGCATCGTCCGGCGATGGCGCGACCTGTGCGTGAGGCAGACGTTTACCGTGATCCTGTGGACCCAGGTGGAGAACTCGCTCTTGAACCGGAATTTCTTCAACCCCCGGTACACCCTGAGAAAGACCTCCTGGTAGATATCCTTGGCGTCGTCCGCGCTCGTGACATAACGGGCAGCAATCGACAGCACCTTCTTGTCATGGCGATACACCAGCTGTTCAAACGCGAGGATATCCCCCTGCTGTGCCTTCCTGACCAGATCTACGTCATCCATCGACGGATAGCCCTGTAATGAGTTGTCTCGAGACATACAATTAGACCGGGGAATGTGCCGGATGGTTGCCGGAGGGGGAATTGATATCAACGTCCATTTTCCGGTGGATTTCGAGGCCGGTATCTGCTATTGTTACTGAAAATAAGTGTACATGTTTCACACAAGGAGACACAATGACAAGCCTCCCTCCCAGAACCGAAATGGAACGGGCGTATCAAACCAGCGACACCATGTACGACGGGGTCTTCTTCCTTGGAGTCAAAACGACAGGGGTTTTCTGTCGCCCCTCATGCGGGGCCCGGAAGCCCCTCCCGCAAAATGTGGAATATTTTGCCACCCCGAAAGAGGCGGTTTTTGCCGGATACCGCCCGTGCAAGAGATGCCAGCCTCTCTCGGCCATAGGTGAGCCTCCCGACTGGGCCGG
>PMND01000034.1:28038-31161 GCA_003161955.1 Ignavibacteriota bacterium
TGCTCGAGTTCACGGACCGGCGGATGCTCGAGGCACAGGTCTCGACGCTCGGGCGGCTTTTCAAACTTCCGATCGTTCCCGGAGAGAACGCCGTCCTCCGGCGGCTCAGAGATGAATTGCGGGAGTATTTCGCGGGGAAGCTCAGGAAATTTACGGTCCCGCTGGCATTCCCGGGATCAGAGTTCCAGCAGCGGGTCTGGAAAGGACTCCTCAGCATCCCGTACGGGTCGACACTCTCCTACGAAGGGCTTGCTAAAAAACTGAATGCACCGGGTGCCCAGCGCGCGGTGGGGCATTCGAACGGGTTGAACCGGATAGCAATCGTGATCCCATGCCACCGGGTTGTGAACAAAGACGGGAAGCTCGGGGGATACGGCGGCGGACTCTGGCGCAAACGCGCGCTGCTGGACCTGGAGAGGGGTGAACGCGTCTACGCACCGTCCCCAGAATTGAACTGAGCGCGGCTCCTCAACCGGCCCCCGGGAGCCTGCAGAAACGTGAGACCTGATGACGGTGTTTCGCGAACGTCCTGTATCCCCAATCGAAAGCGTGCTTCAGGATCGGGACGACAGAGAACAGATAGAGCGGATATCCCCACCAGATCCGTTTCATCGCGTAGCGGTAGACGTCTGCCCCCCGGACAAGCCTTCCGTCGGAAAGCAGAAGCCGCAGGTCTTCTGTAAGCTCTCCTGCATCCAGGTTCAGTTTTTCCGCTACCCATCCCGCCTGAAGCGGGGCGATCTCAAAGCCACTCCTTCGGAGTGTCCCCGCCCAGAATGGAACCCAGCGGCGGCAGATCCCGCACGAATCGTCGTACAATATCCATCCCGCCGGGCGGGGGGAATCTCCGGCCCGACCTTTGCTCTCATCCATCATGGCCATCCATCCCCTCCCGGGGGGCTCGATGCGTCTTCCCACTCATCGGACGAGCATGAGTCGTTTTGTCTGTGAGAACTCTCCGGCCCGGAGCCGGTAGAAATACACCCCCGAAGCAACGTTTGATCCGTCGAAGCGCACCTCATGATAACCGGATTCCTGATGCGTGTCCACAAGCCTCACCACTTCCTGGCCGAGAGCATTGTACACGACAAGCGTCACGTCTGCAGCCCGGGGGAGCCCATACCGGATCGTCGTCGAGGGATTGAAGGGATTGGGGAAATTCTGCGAGAGCACGAACTGATCCACCCCGCGGCCGGATTCGCTTCCCCCGATCCCGGTGACATTCGGGGGATCGACCTGCACGGTGTCGGGAAGAGAGATGAAAACCATGAGGTTCTTCGTGCGGGCTGCAACCATGAGCACATTCGGCGTGTATTTGCGCGTATAGTCGACAACCGCAGGGAACGTGCAACTGTACCCGTCGAACTTCATGGCGGGGACTGTCATAATGAACTCCCAGGCCGGGTCCGCAAGCTCCGACGAGACGTTGTTGTAGGCGGCGGGACGGGCCGCCGGAGGCGAGAGCGGAGCCCCTGGGACGAAGCGCCAGACGCTGTATTCCGTAACAGGATCGGCCACTCCCCCGGAATCATACAAACTCCTGAACCAGCGGACACGGAGCTGGTAGTACGTGTTGGGTATAACTGAGATATTGTCCACGACAGGTTCCGGCGCCAGCGCATAACCCGTCCCCAGAACCCGGATGTTCAGGAGTGGAGCCAGCGGATCGTTACTGGCAATACTGACAGAACCCGTATCCGCTGATTTCGAGAGTGGGGTGTAACACACGGGGATCGTCATGGTGTTTCCCGCGGGGATCAGCAGCGGGCCTGCCGGAACGGTGAACCGCGGGTTACCGGACGCGAGAGAGGAGATCCGGAGCGTATCCCGAAATCCGCCGTTCGAGAGGTTCAACAGGAGTGTGTCGGTGGAGCCGATCCTCACTTTTCCGAAACCAAGAAGCGCGGGCTGGACATGTATGACCACGCCCGGAGGGATGAGCTTCGGGCTCGAAAGTCTGACTTCATCCACGACCCCGTTGAAAAAATACGGATACACGCTGCTCACCCACCGTCCGATCGTCAGAGGCTCGTAACTGTTGATGGGAAGCGTGAAACGGTCTTCCGAAGGCTGAACCGCAAGCTTATCGTCGACATACAGAAAGAGCTTGCGGACGGACCGGTCGCGCACCATCGTCACGAGATGCCACTGGCCGTCACCGAAGTTGCTGTCGCTCCGGACTGTGATCAGCGTGTCGGGCCAGTAACTGTCCCCGCGGCTCCCGATCTGTCCCACGATCTGGCCGTGGTCCATGAATATCATGAATCCCGGATTAGGGGCGAGTCCCCTCCGGAGTATCTGCCCCTGGCCGTCAACCTGGGTGGGGGCTTTGAACCAGAGGTCTATCCGGAAACTCGACGTGTCAAAGTCGAAGAGACTGTTCGATGGAATGGTAACATAGTCGCCGCTCCCGCTGAATGAACGGGCATTTCCAAACCTGCCCGGCACGATTGCAGTCCCTGTCGCGACCCCGCCGTTCCCTCCCCCCGACGCGTCATGAAGGACGGTACCCGAGGTTTCATCGAAATGCCACAACCCCCGTGTCACCGAATCGGGTGTGAACGGGTTTGTGAGTTGCCCGAAACAGAGCGCAGGAGCAATCAGGGCGATCGAAGCGATAAGATGCAGGGTTTTCATTGTGCAAATCCTCCTTACATCGCAGGATGAGTTTCATGAGCAGAAGATCAGGTGAGCAGCAAGACTGAGAGAGGGACTTCAGGGGGAAAGGGGAATGCAGTCGGTCTCCAGAGGAACAGGTACGGCCCCTCGCCTCGAAGCCTGACGGAATTGCACACGCGTCACGAGGCCTTATTCAGAGGACGATACACAAATCTACGGAATGGAAGCGCCCGAGTCAATGTGGGTGATGTGTGCCACCATCAACATGTGCGCGGAGTCACTCTGTGATTGTTCCGTCACGGAAGTTGTCCGGGGGGAGTGGCGGTAACTAACAGATCTTTCGACAATGCGGCGTCGAACGGATCCATCGCAATACTGCCGAATGTCCTGACCTGTTGATAGCCGCATTCATGGAGCATGGCCACTATGCGAGCGCTTGTGATCGGCAGGAGAGGGACCGTGATCAGCCCCGTCGTGAACTTGTCTTCCTTCTTTTCAAGTCTG
>PMND01000079.1 GCA_003161955.1 Ignavibacteriota bacterium
ACGCGCCGGTACAGGTCGTTGAGGTCCGACGTTGCAAACCGTCCTCCTTCCAGGGGGACGAGCGGCCGGAGCTCCGGGGGAATCACCGGGATGATATCGAGCACCATCCATTCCGGCCTGTTCAACGGGCCGGCCTCGGATTCCCGGAACGCCTCGACCACCCGGAGGCGCTTGAGCGCGTCCTGCTTTTTCTGGACCGAGGTCTCCTCGAGGATCTGCGCACGAAGCTCCGCCGCGAGCGCTCCGACGTCGACCTGCTTCAGGAGGCTCTTGATCGCATCGCCTCCGATCTGGGCGACGAACCTCCGCTTGTCGGTCGGCTCGAGATCGTCATGGTTGTCGGGGAGGGTGGCGAGTATCTCGAAGAACTGCTCTTCCGAGATCAGGTCCTTCTTCTGGAGTCCCGTCGTCCCGGGGTTGACCACGACATAGGATTCGTAGTAGATGATCTTCTCGAGGTCCTTCGAGGTCATTCCGAGGATGTAGCCGATCTTTGACGGAAGAGACCGGAAGTACCAGATGTGGACCACCGGAACGGCGAGCGCGATGTGCCCCATCCGTTCCCGGCGCACGCTTTTCTGCGTGACCTCGACACCGCACCTGTCGCAGATGATGCCGCGGTAGCGGATGCGTTTGTATTTCCCGCAGTGGCATTCCCAGTCACGGACCGGGCCGAAGATCTTCTCGCAGAAGAGCCCGTCCTTCTCGGGACGGAACGACCGGTAGTTGATCGTTTCGGGCTTTGTCACCTCACCGTGCGAACGCTGCAGGATCATATCGGACGACGCGAGACTTATCGTTATCCGCGTGAAATTCTTCTTGGCTTCTTTGTCGTGATGAAACAACGCCATGGGACTCCTCCAAACCTATTGTTGTGCCGGACCGGTGGTGCGCTTCTTGCGCCACCACCACGGTATTAGTCGAGCTTCACATCGAGCCCGAGGCCCATAAGCTCCCGAATCAACACGTTGAACGATTCCGGAACGTTNNGATTCGGGCAGGTTCTCCCCTTTGACGATCGCCTCGTAGACCTTTGCGCGGCCGGAGACGTCGTCGCTCTTGACCGTCAGGATCTCCTGCAGGACGTGCGCCGCGCCGTATCCTTCGAGCGCCCACACTTCCATTTCTCCAAAACGCTGGCCGCCGAACTGCGCCTTCCCTCCCAGCGGCTGCTGGGTGATCAGGGAGTACGGTCCGATCGATCGTGCGTGAATCTTGTCGTCCACCAGGTGCGACAGCTTGAGCATGTAGATGACTCCGACCGTTACCTCCTGGTCAAATTTCACTCCTGTCCGCCCGTCGATAAGCACCGACCGGGAGCTTTCGTTCAATCCGGCTTTGTGCAGCTCTCCCTGAACATCCTCCCAGGTCGCCCCGTCAAATATCGGCGATGCAAACTTGACGCCGAGCTCCGCCGCCGCCCACCCGAGAGCTGTCTCGTAGAGCTGTCCCAGGTTCATGCGGGAGGGGACGCCGAGCGGGTTCAGGACAATATCCACCGCTGTCCCGTCCGGGAGGAACGGCATGTCTCCCACCGGGACGATGCGCGAGACTACCCCCTTGTTTCCGTGGCGGCCCGCCATCTTGTCGCCGACGGAGAGTTTGCGTTTCTTGGCCACGTACACCTTCGCCAGCTGAACGACTCCGGGGGGAAGCTCATCGCCGAGCTGGATCTTGTTCTTCTCGTGGCGGAACTCCTCCTCGATACCCGTCAGCTTGTCGAAGTAATTCGTGAAGATCCTGTTGATGAGCCCGTTCTTCCGCTTGTCGTCCACCCATTCCGCGGCGAAGTCGAGTTTCTCAAGGTCCTCGTACGCGTCGAATGTCTCGGCGCGGAACTGGGTCCCGGCGCGGAAGGCCATGTTCCCGTCCTTGTCCCTCACGCCGACGGACTTCTCGTCCTCGAGCAGAACTCCGAGCTTCCTCGCGAGCCGCTCCCGCAGGTCGACGACGATTTTCCGCCGCTGCCTGTCGAGCGCGTCACTCCTGCGTTTGTCTTCCTTCTTTGATTCCGCGTCCTTTTTCTTGCGGCTGAAGAGCTTGGTGGTGATCACCACCCCCTTCATGCCGGGAGGCGCCTTCAGGGATGCATCCTTGACGTCCCCCGCCTTTTCCCCGAATATCGCCTTCAGGAGCTTCTCCTCGGGCGTCGGATCGGATTCCCCCTTCGGCGTGATCTTTCCGATGAGGATGTCCCCCTCCACCACCTCGGCGCCGACGCGGATGATTCCGTTTTCGTCGAGATCCTTGGTGGCTTCCTCGCTGACGTTCGGGATTTCCTTTGTCAGCTCCTCCTCTCCGCGCTTGGTGTCGCGCACCTGGAGCTCGAACTCTTCGATATGGATCGACGTGAATATATCCTGCGTGACGATCTTTTCGCTCACGATGATCGCGTCTTCGAAGTTGAAGCCGTTCCAGGGCATGAACGCCACGAGCACGTTCCTGCCCAGGGCGAGTTCCCCCCCTTCGGTGGCGGAGCCGTCCGCCAGCACGTCCCCCTTTTTCACCTTGTCGCCCGGCTTGACGATCGCCTTCTGGTTGATGCACGTGTCCTGGTTGGTACGGAAGAACTTCGTCAGCCGGTACTCGACGTGACGCTTGTCCTCGAACGAGATCAGGGCTTCGGTGCTGTTTTCATCGATGTCATAAATCACGACAATGCGCGTTGCGTCGACGTATTCGACCGTGCCGTTCCGCTCCGCCACAATGAGGGCGCGGGCATCCCGTGCGATTTTCTCCTCAAGCCCGGTGCCGACGAGCGGCGCCTCCGGACGGAGGAGGGGAACCGACTGGCGCTGCATGTTGGAACCCATCAGCGCGCGGTTTGCGTCGTCGTGCTCCAGGAACGGGATCAATCCGGCGGCCGCGCTGACGATCTGGTTCGGCGCAACGTCCATGTACTGGACTTCGTCGGGCCTGCAGACGGGGAAGTCTCCCTGGAAGCGGGCCTTCACCCTGTCGCTCTCGAAACTCCCCCTGCTGTCGATCGGGGCGTTCGCCTGCGCGATCGTGTGGACGTCCTCCTGTTCGGCGGTGAGGAACTCGATCTCGTCCTGTACCTTCCCGTTCTTCACTTTGCGATACGGGGTCTCGATGAACCCGAACTCGTTGACGCGGGCGTGGATGCAGAGCGACGAGATGAGTCCGATATTCGGCCCTTCCGGAGTCTCGATCGGGCAGAGACGGCCGTAATGGGTATAATGGACGTCGCGCACCTCGAACCCGGCGCGCTCGCGCGTGAGTCCGCCCGGTCCAAGGGCCGACATGCGGCGCTTGTTCGTCAGCTCGGCCAGGGGGTTGGTCTGATCCATGAACTGTGAGAGCGGGTTGGTCCCGAAGAACGCATTGATCACGCTCGAGATTGTCCGCGCATTGACAAGGTCCTGGGGCGTGAGATTCTCGTTGTCCCGGATGTTCATCCGCTCGCGGATCGTGCGCGCCATGCGCGCGAGTCCGATGTTGAACTGCTGCGCGATCTGCTCCCCGACCGTCCGCACCCGCCGGTTCCCCAGGTGATCGATGTCGTCCACCGAGCGCTTCTTCTGCTGCAGCTCGATCAGGTAGTTGATGATCGCGATGATGTCCTGCTTCGTCAGCGTCGTCGTCGTCACAGGGATGTCGAGGCCGAGCTTCCCGTTGATGCGGTAGCGGCCCACGTCCCCGAGGTCATACCGCTTCTCGTTGAAGAAAAGGCGGTCGATGAGCGTCTTGGCGGTCTCCAGGTCCGGCGCGTCCCCCGAGCGGAGCTGCTTGTAGATGGCCCCGAGTGCATCCTCCTCCGAGCGGACGATGTCCTTGGAAATCGTCTTGGCGATGACCGATTCCTCGTTCCCCTGCTGCACGAGCAGGCGGAGCTTCTTGACGTTCGATTTCCTGATCCGCTTGATGTGCTCGTCGGTCAGCGTGGAATCTTTCGCAATGAAGATCTCCCCCGTCTTCTTGTCCACCACGTCGCTGCAGATGACCCGCCCCTCGTAGTCCTTGAGCTCGACCTTGTTGACGTCGACCTCTTCCACGAGATTGAAGAGCTGGAGGATCTCGTCGTCGGACGAATAGCCGAGGGCGCGCAGCAGCGTCGTCACAGGGAATTTCTTCTTCCTGTCGATGTACGCGTACATCACGTTGTTGATATCGGTCGTGAACTCCACCCACGACCCGCGGAACGGGATGATCCGGGCCGAATAAATCGGCGTCCCGTTCGGGTGGGTCGATTCACTGAAGAACACACCCGGAGACCGGTGGAGCTGGCTGACGACCACACGCTCCGCCCCGTTGATGATGAAGGTCCCGCGGTGCGTCATCGTCGGCAGGTTCCCCAGATAGACGTCCTGTTCGATCGTGTTCACGTACGATTTCCCGTCCTCTGCCTTCTGGGACAGGCGCAGCTTCGCCTTGATGGGGACCGCATAGGTGAGCCCGCGCTCCTCGCACTCGGGGACCGAGTACTTCGGTTTCTCGACGTAGTACTCGACGAATTCCAGGAGAAAATTCTCCCTCGCGTCGGTGATCGGGAAGTTCATTTTGAACACCGACTGAAGGCCCTTGTTCCGCCTCCGTGCCGCGGCGGTGTCGGCCTGCAGGAAACTCTCCCACGACTCGAGCTGGATGTTGAGCAGATCGGGTGCTTCGATGATCTCCGGGATCTTGCCGAACGAGATCCGCTTGCTGGATTGGTTCTTCAAGCGAGCCACTCCTCTGGTAAGTGATGAACATCCGTATGACCCATCCCTCCGGGAAACAGAAAACAGCAAGCCGATAATCGGTGCCGCTCGAGCGGCACTCTCTTATCGGCCTGCATCAGCATGTTGTGCGAGGGACATGGGCGGCTGCAAAAAGTGCGACGAAAAAACCGTCTCCGCGCCGCCGGGCGACGCGGAGGTGCCATGGAGAGAACCTATTTCAGTTCCACCTTCGCGCCGGCTTCTTCGAGCTCTTTCTTCAGCTTCTCTGCGTCTTCCTTGGACACGCTTTCCTTGATGGGCTTCGGCGCGCCGTCCACAAGATCCTTTGCCTCCTTCAGCCCGAGGCCCGTCGCCGCGCGGACGACCTTGATCACGTTGATCTTCTGCGCGCCGGCTTCCTTGAGAACGACAGTAAACTCCGTCTTCTCTTCCACAACGGGCGCGGCGCCTGCGGCCGGGAGGGCCCCCGCCATCATCATCGGAGCGGCGGCAGTGACGCCGAACTTGTCCTCGAGCGCTTTTTTCAGCTCGACCGCCTCGAGAAGAGTGAGCTTTTCAATTTTTTCCACGATTTCGGCAACTGACATGACGGTTTCTCCTATGTTTGTCTGCTTGATTTCGGTTACGTCAAATACGCGTGCGCCACCTAAGCGGCTTTCTTCCGCCCGATCTCATCAACCAGGCTGACGATGTCGCGTATCACCGCATTAATCACCGTGGGGACGCCGGCAAGGGGGGCCTGGACGCTCCCCAGGATCGACGCCATGACCTCTTTCCGCGACGGGAGCTTTGCGAGCTCCGCAAGCCTGGATCCCTCAAAGACCTGGTGTTCGAGCACGCAGACCTTCAGGGAGAGCCTCTTGTGTTTCTCCGAGAACTTCTGGATGATCCTGGCAGGGACGACAGGATCCTCGAAGGCAAATGCAACCCCCGTTGGTCCGGCCAGCTTCCCGTACACGCCGTCGTACCCGGTGACCTGCTCGAGCGCCTTCTGTATCAGCGTGTTCTTCACGACCCTGTAGTCGACCCCCGCTTTGTGGAACTCGCGGCGGAGCTCCGTCGCCTGCTCCACCGTGAGGCCGGTAAAGTCTGTGAAGAACATACCGTGCGCCTTCCGGACGGTTTCAGACACCCCGGCGACGATCTGTTCTTTCTCTTCCCGTTTCATTCTTTTTCCCTACCTCCACAGATTATGCAGCGCGTCGAGAGAGAAGCCCCGGTCCTCCGAATATCGAGCGGACGCCGGGCAATCAATGCGCCTGTTGTGTGATGTGAGTGCGTAACAATCTTCAGTGCGCCGCAACCTGGGTGCGGTCCACCGCCACCCCCGGCCCCATTGTGCTGGAGAGGCTGATGCTCTTGATGTAGGTCCCTTTGGCCGTCGACGGCCTCAGGCGGACCACCGTATTCAGAAAAGCGCGGATGTTATCCACGAGCTGGTTCGATTCGAATTTCGCTTTGCCGACGCTGGCGTGGAGTATGCCGGATTTGTCGACACGGAACTCTATCTTGCCGGCTTTGACTTCCTTGACCGCTTTTGCGACTTCGTTTGTCACCGTGCCGCTTTTCGGATTGGGCATGAGCCCCCGGGGTCCGAGTACTTTCCCCAGCTTGCCGACCTCTCCCATGACGTCGGGGGTCGCGATGATCACGTCAATATCCGCCCATCCCGCCTGGATCTTCTGTATGTACTCCGCAAGTCCCGCGTGCTCAGCCCCCGCGGCCTTCGCCTCCTCGTCCCGCGGAGGGCGTGCCAGCACAAGAACGCGGACTTCCTTGCCGATGCCGTGCGGGAGCGCAACCGTCCCCCGTATCGCCTGGTCAGCCTTCTTCGGGTCGACGCCGAGCCTGACCGCGATATCGACCGATTCGTTGAACTTCGCCGTCGCGGTCTCCTTGACTCGTGCGACAGCCTCGTCGATTGTGTAGAGTTTCTTCGCCTCGACTTTTGTCGAAGCAGACTTGAACCGCTTGCTCTGTTTCATGACCGGACCTCTCTATAATAGTGGTGCAGACGAGGCGCCGCTCGCAATGACTGCCTCTCCCACAAATGATGGTTCAGAATGTTCAATCTTCGACTGTGATCCCCATACTCCGCGCGGTCCCCGCCACCATCGACATGGCCGCCTCGACGGAATTGGCATTCAAATCGGGCATCTTCATTTCGGCGATCTCGCGGATCTGTTTTTTCGTGACATTCGCGACCTTGTTCCGGTTCGGCTCGGCCGATCCCTTCTCCACCTTCGCCGCCCTGGCAAGCAGTATTGCCGCCGGGGGGGTCTTGGTGACGAACGTGAACGACTTGTCTGAAAAGACCGTTATGACGACCGGTATTATGAGCCCCGCCTGCGCCTGCGTGCGCGCGTTAAATTGCTTGCAGAACTCCATGATGTTCACCCCCTTCTGCCCGAGAGCCGGGCCGACGGGAGGGGCGGGGTTCGCCTGACCGGCGGGGATCTGCAGCTTTATAAAACCGGTGATCTTTTTCATGAGTATGCTCTTTCCGCGATGCTTGTCAGTTTACTTTTCAAGCTCAACCTGGCTGAAATCCAGCTCGACAGGCGTCTTGCGGCCGAAGATCGATACCATGACCTTCAGCTTCATTTTTTCCTCGTTGATCTCCTGGACGAACCCGCTGAAGTTGTTGAACGGTCCGTCGGTCACTTTGACGGCGTCCCCCGGCTTGAAGGGGACCTCAATCACTTCAACGTCCTTCCGCTCTTCGATCTTGCCGATAAGGCGGCGGATCTCCGACGCCTGCAGGGGCGCGGGGGCATTCTTCGGGCCGACGAACGAAATCACCGACGGAGTATTGAGAATCATGTGCGTCGTCGTCTTATCGAGGAGCGCTTCGACGAGTATGTAGCCCGGGAAGAATGTGCGCGTCTTGCTCTTCTTCTTCCCGTCNNCGGAGCAGGCCGCTGACCGCCGCGTCCACGACGTAGACGAAAGCCGCAACGATCAGACAGACCACCAGTACGATCACGGTGGAGTCGCGAAGATCGTCTTTCTTCGGCCAGGTGACTTTGTTCATTTCCTTTACCACATCGGTAAAGAACCCCAGGATTTTCTCTTTCATGAGCGGTCGTTAGTATGATGACTGACGATACCCCCTGCACGTGAGGAGGGACTTGAACCCCCAACCTGCGGTTTTGGAGACCGCTGCTCTAGCCAATTGAGCTACTCACGTATCGCTCCCCTGCCCCCCGGAGCGTGAAACCCCGCGTTCGGCGCGCGAAGGGAAAAACCAGAGTTCGTTCCGGAATGCGGAGACGCCGGCGGCGCGGTGACCACACGCCGGAGAATGCACCCTCCGGCGCGTCCCGACTACCGCGTTTCCTTGTGGGTCGTGTGCTTGCCGCAGTGCCTGCAGAACTTCTTGTACTCGACCCGCCCGGTCTGCTTCTTCTTGTTCTTGGTGGTCGAGTAGTTGCGCCTCTTGCAGTCGATGCATTCCAACGTGATGATATCTCGCACGGCGTCGCCTTACGGTTCTGTGATGTCTGTACGCTTCTCTGCTGAGCTTGCGACCGGGATTGAACCGGTGACCTCTTCCTTACCAAGGAAGTGCTCTACCAACTGAGCTACGCAAGCACAAGAGCGATTGAAGATGGAAAATCGAAAAAATCTCCAAGAGAGCGGGAGACGGGACTCGAACCCGCGACCAACAGCTTGGAAGGCTGTGACTCTACCAACTGAGTTACTCCCGCAACGATCCACATATCACGACCTCTGCCTGCCGGATGATCATCGACAGGATTCCATCGGAGGTGGGCAGGGGAGGATTCGAACCTCCGAAGGTGCGAGACCGACAGATTTACAGTCTGTTGCGTTTGACCGCTTCGCTACCTGCCCGACTGGACTCATGCAGACCCAATACCTGCGCCGGGCCCGGACATTTCTATTTTCAAGAGCTGGCGATGGGACTCGAACCCGCAACCTGCTGATTACAAATCAGCTGCTCTACCAATTGAGCTACGCCAGCAGGCAAACCCATACATCCCCCGTCCCCTCTCGCATCAGGGAGCAGGTAATCGCTGTGACTGCAATGGGTTATCCCCGCCGAACAACTGCGGAACTGCCAGGATTTGAGAGCTGAGCATATTAATATAACAAATCGCAGTTCAGAGTCAACACCAAACTGACTCTTTCACCGTTGATTCGCGATTTTCGGGGGGATCCTTCAGTTCGGGAGGAGTGCCGCCAGCCGGCGGCCCCTGGGTGAGGCCGGGTCGTACAGACCGGCTTTTTCAACGCATTTCCGGGCTTCCTCCACGTCATGGAGATTTGCCAGGAAATACTCTCCCCGGGAAAGAAAAGCCTCCGCATAGAGGCGGCGCACCATATCCTCCAGCCTCCCCCCCCGGGCAAAGGGTCGGTACGTGAATGAAGGGAGAGGGGAGGGGATATCCGCCCGGGCGGCAGAAAGCCGGAACGCGAGCCCTTCCGGTACCCTGGCGAGACCCCGCGTGAATTCTGGCTCGATTTCCCCCGTGACGTAGACCGGGTGAGCGGGCATGCTGCGGCGTATGAACGACTCAATCATGCCGACATAACTCGCCTGGATCCTGGCGGGATCATACGGGAGTCCGTGCTCAAAGAGGTCCACCTGTGCAAGGAAAGCGTTCACCTCGGCCCTCGAAGAGGCAATGAGCCACGGCCGGCGATGCTCCAGTTCTTTCAGGTACCAGGAGCGCCTGAGGAGCTCTTTGTCGATCACCGTGACGTCAGGACGGAAGTCTCCCACGATCTGATAGTAATACGACGCGGACACCCAGTAGTCCCACTGGTAGGAAATGACAACGGCATCCGCCCTGAGGGATGAGAACATGTTCATCGTATAGTCTTCAACGAGGTGATCGCCGCTCTCGTCGGCGTCCCGGAAATGCACCGCGAGAGGTATGGCACAGACGCAGAGAATCACCGGGGGAACCAGATTCCGGATCCGGGGGAATCGTTCCAGCGCCAGCGCCGCCGCCGCCGAAAGTCCGACGCTTGCGGTCATCCCCACGCAGATATATGCAAGGAGAAAATATGAATCTATGTCATGGATGTCGTAGTTCGCCGCGTAGGCGATGCAGACGAAGAACATCAGGGCCACGCCGATCGCCAGGCGACGGTTCCCCCGCCACAGCACCAATGACCCCGCAATCGACAGGAGAAGTCCCACGTACGCAAACTCGCCCGGAAGGCCACGGATGAAATATGAGAGCTGCTTCCCCACGACGTCCATGGAAGAGAACATCCAGACCTGGTATTGTTTCCCGCTCACGTGCCACAGGAACCGCTCCAGGCTGACGGCATAGCCCCAGTTGAGCGGCGGAACCCGTGATGCGCGGAGAGGGACATACAGATACAGTGAGAGGCCGGCCAGGAACGGAAGTGACATTTTCATGAGCCGGGTCCACGATCCGCGCGAGCCCCCGTGACGGGCGAAGTAAAGATAGAGCAAGGCGGGCGCAAGGAGGACTGTCGTCATGTGATTCGTAAACGCGAGTCCGACTGCATAGGCAAACAGGTACCATGAGCGCTCGCCCGGTGCTTCTCCCGGCAGGGGAAAACCCGCGCGGAGGAATTGAAGAAGCACGAGAGAGACCAGAAGGAGGTGAAGGGGATAGACTTCCACCTCGAGGGCCTGGGACCAGTACGTGGCCGAGAATGCGAGAATGAGCGCCCCCCCGCACGCGGAGACCGCCGGGAACGAACCGGCGGACTGCTTCCTTCCGGTGAGGAGTACGACGCGCCGGAACACGAGGACCAGAATCCCCGCTGCGGCCGAACAGAACAGGGCAGCCATAAGGTTCAGACGTGCGATCTCTGCGTGCGCCACAGGAATGCGGGAGAAGACCCAGCCCAGGATGGTGTAGAGCGGATATCCCGTCGGGTGGGCGATGCCGAGCGTGCAGGCGACTGTCGCGAGTTCCCCGCTGTCGATGAACCCAACGCCCGGAGCAACGGTGAAGCAATAGACCGCGAATGCTGCAAGGCCGGTAAGGAGAGCCGCGGTCCCGGGCTGTTTCACAGGGTGTTTCATTCCGTCCCCCTCCCCGTCTCAACAGGAGTCGCCCGTCCCAGAAAAGCCGCGATCTCCAGAAATTCCTGCCTGACCCGTTTCATCGTCGCACCCACCCGCGATTGAAGTGCCGGCCCCGAAGAGCCGTCATAGAGNNCGAATGAGCAGCTCGAGCCTCCGGTACATGGCATAGGCGGAGGCGAGAAACGCCGATTCGCCGGGCATCCCGGGAGGGAGCCAGGCCTGCCGGAGGATAGCACCCACCTTTCCCCCTCGTATCTCCGGTCTCCTTCCCCCGAATTTCAACTGGAGCATCTGCACGATGAATTCAACGTCGGCCATCCCCCCGGGACCGTGCTTCAGGTCAATGAAGATCTCCCTGCGGGTTTTTCCGCGCGTTTCCATGGCGCGACGCATGGCAACGATGCTCTCTCCCCACCCCGGCGGAAGCGGGGTCTCGTACACCCACGAGGAGACGAGTGCCGAGACATATCCCCCGACGACGCGGTCTCCCGCCACGAACCGAAGCCGCGTCAACGACTGACGTTCCCAGAGTGACGCGCGCGTCGCCAGGTACTTCGCGTACGAAGCCGCCTCGACGACAAGCGGGGCGCTCTTCCCCTCCGGCCGGAGCCGCACGTCCGCTTCGTAGAGCCTCTCCCCCGACGCGGAAGCGGTTATTCCCCCCAGGATCCGTGCGGCCGATTGCTCCTGGGCGGGTCGTGCGGAATCGCCCGAGTCCCCCGCAACGAAGAGGAGATCAAGGTCGGCGTCAAACCCCAGCTCCTCCGTTCCGAACTTCCCGAGCGCAAACACGGCCAGCGGGGGGAATGTCTTTTTATCTCTCCGGCGCACCGCGGCGAGCGATGCGATCACGACGGAGGACGCGATGGCGGAGATTTCCCCGGTGAGCGCATCGAAGTCGGTGAACCCGAGGATGTGGCGCACTCCCGCCATCAGCTCATGGCGTGACTTGAACCCGGCGACATCGCGGGGACCCGGAACGGCCGGATCGCGCGGAGCGGCGAGACTCCCCTGCTCCGAGGATATCAACTCCAGGAGGAGGGGTTGCTTCCCGAGCTCGCGTGCAAAGCGGGGACTGACGGCGCATATCGTGAGTATGAGCTTCCTGTAGCCGGGATCAGCAAGTTCCATGTAAAAAAGGTGAGGCACAGGCTGCGCGGTCGCCAGGAGAATGAACGATGCAAGAGTGACGTCAGGATCGGGTGTCGCCCTGATCCCCTCGAATAGTCCGGGAGCGACGGAGGCAAGGGCCTCCCTCGCGCGGGCATCAAGTCCGGGCATCCCGGCAGGCGCCCCTCCCCTGGCGAGGAGTCTGATGTTCTGCGCCGCACTCCGCACGTCGCGAAACCCCATTCCGCTTGCGGCACGGGCCGCCGACCGTTCATCCATCGCCCCGCCGAGAAGGGCATCTATCCCGACGCCGGCGTCTTCCCTTCCCCCCCCCAGCACCTGCGCGAATATTTTCCTGACTGCCCCGAGATTCGCCTCCAGCGTGCGGCGCAGTTCGGCCGCGCCGGAGAGTCCCGTCCTCCTGGCAAGGACTTCGAACGCGTGCACATCGCGGGGGAGCGTGTGCGTCTGTGTGTTGAGCATCATCTGAAGCCTGTGCTCGATCGTCCGGTAGAGCGTGTAAGCTTCACGAAGTGTCCCGTGCTCTTGTTTCGTGAGGAGACGGTGCTCTTCGAGGGCGGCGAGCGCCCTGAGCGTGTTGGACTCCCGTACCGCCGGATTGCTCCCCCCGTTGATAAGCTGGAGGGTCTGCGCCACGAACTCGATGTCGCGTATGCCGCCGGCCATCAGCTTGATGTTCGGCTCATCGGCCACCTCCGCTTCGATCCGGGACTTGATCCGTGCGACGGAGGCGGCGGGATGTTCAGAAAGCGTGCGCGGGTAGACGAACGGCCCGAGTTTCCGGAGGAAACCAGCCCCGAACTCTGTGTCGCCGGCCACCGGACGGGCTTTGATGAGCATCTGGCGCTCCCAGAGCTCCCCGCGCGACTCGTAATGCGCGAGGTAGGCTTCCATCGAGAGCGCAAGCGGACCTGCTCCCGCGTTCGGCCGGAGCCGGGTGTCCACCCTGTAGAGCTGCCCCTCGCTCGAGGCCTGAGAGAGATTCCGGACGAGGCGCCCGGAGAGCCGGTTGAAATACGCATGCACACCGGAGTCCCCGGCATCCTCTCCTTCAGGCCGGTCCCCGTAGACGAAAATTATGTCGATGTCGGAGCTGTAATTCAGCTCGTTCCCGCCGAACTTCCCGAGTCCTATCACGCAGTACGGGTCCCGCGGGCGCGCCCCGTCCGGTTCCCCGATCTGGTCGACGGCGATCCGGAGAGCAGCATCCACGACCGCCCCCGCGAGCACCGAGAGCTGTCCCGTGGCAGAAGGGAGGTCCGCGAAGCCCAGTATGTCCTGCGCACCGATCCGGAGAAGCTCCCTCCGGTGGAGTCGCTTGAGGGCATCGAGACGCTTCTCGGGGCGGTGGAATGTGTCCAGAACCCGCTCGACTTCGGGGCGCAGGTTCGCCGCGGTGAGGGGGNNTACTGCAGGAGGTCGTTGAAGAGCGTTGCACCCCCGAACGAGGTGCCGACGAACCTGAGAAAGCCTGTCAGCGCCAGATCGGGATCCGTGGAGGATTTCAATCCCCGAAGAAGCGCCGCCGAAAAGTCGGCCACCGCAAACCGGCTCCCCGAGCGTATAAACATCTCATGGAGCGCCTGTATCCCGCGGTCTGCGCCGGAGGGATTGAAGAAGAGGTCCCTGGGAAAATCACGTTCGATCATGCGCCATGGTACGAAAAAAACCACGGAATCTCCATGTACCGGCACTCCGGAGGCGGGGGTGCGGTTGCTTTTCCTTCGCGCCGTCGCTATATTTTCGCGGAAGCGTCGCGTCTCTCCATCCACTGTTCCTTACAGTCTCCCATGATCAAACTCATCGCCCTCTACCGGAACCCCTCCGACACCGCAGAATTCGACAAACATTACTTCGACGTCCACGTTCCCCTGATCCGGAAGTTCCCCGGGCTCCGGAGGCTCGAGGTAACCCGCGTGACCGGGGCCCCCATCGGCGAAGCGAAATTCCACCTCATGGCGGAAATGTACTTCGATACCAAAGATGGGATGGATGCAGCCCTTGCCTCCCAGGAGGGAAAGGCGGTCACGCGCGATATCATGAGCTTTGCAGCCGATGTCATCACGGTCTTCCACGGCGAATCCGACTGATCTCCTCACAGCGACGCGACGGTCCACCAAATGCAGGCCAAACGCATGAGCGCTTACAGAGGGAAGCACCCTTCGGAATTTCAATTCAGGAATATCCGATACGCGAAAGGGGACTGGCGGGCGACCGTCACGATACAGCGTCCCGCCGTCTACAACTGCCTGGACATTGCGACGCTCCGCGAGATGGGGGAGGCATTCCAGGACGCCGCATGGGATGACAGGGTCGCCGTGCTTGTGATCACCGGCGCGGGGAACAAGGCGTTTTGTACCGGGGCAGACATGAAGGAATGGAACAGGGATTTCCTGCGGAACCCCGGCGATTTCTACAAGTGGATGGGCGTCTTCATTGAAACATTCGACCGCCTGCGCAATCTCGGGAAGCCGACGATCGCCCGGCTGAACGGGATGGTGGTAGGGGGAGGAAACGAGCTCCAGATGTCGTGCGANNTGAACGAGGAGATCCCGGCGCGGAAAGCGCTCGCGTGGGGTCTGGTAAACCAGGTTGTCCCCCGCAAAAAGCTCGACAGCGCTGTGGACGTGCTCGCCCGGAAACTCGTGGAGAAGCTCCCCGAGTGCACGCGCTACACAAAGCAGCAACTGAATTTCTGGCGGGACTTTTCCTGGGCGATGACGATCGGGCATGCGCGGGACTGGCTGACCGTCCATACCGGGGCGGAAGAGATCGTTGAAGGGATCCGCGCATTCAACGAGAAACGGGAGATCGACTACCGGAAACTCCGGGCCAGGATGGCGAACGATAACGACAGGGAGTGACGGGCAATGACCAGAGCCGCATTCCCTCTCCAGATCCTCGCTGCTGCAAGCCTGTGCGGCTGCCGGGCATCCGGACCTGCCGTGCTGCTCTGGGAGGAGACGGGGGGGCCGTACGCCCGGAACATCAGCACGGTCCTCTCCGACAACAGGATCGCGGGGACTCTCTATGCATCGCCGGGGAAGGGCGAAATCGCCGTTTCGACGACGGAGGGGAGATCGTGGGGGCATTTGTCCGCGATCCCGGGCGCTCCGGAGATCCGCCAACTGCTCCAGGATCCTGAGACCCCCAACCGGCTTTTCGCGGCGACCGTGACCGGAGCGTTCGTTTCGCCGGACAGGGGGCGGTCGTGGACTCCTCTCCATGTGGGCCCGGCCGGGACCGGGATATGGATACTGGCGATCGACCCCTGGTCCCCCGCAGTGATCTACGCGGGGACGGAAGCAAAAGGACTCTATAAATCCCCTGACGGAGGAAGGACATGGAATGCGATCAACGCTTCTCCGGACCTCCTCCTCTCCGGCGCCGATGTGTATGACATCGGGATCGATCTCTCGAAGCCGGATTTCGTGTTCGCTGCAGTCTCACCCTACGGCATTATCCACAGCACGGACGGCGGAACCGCGTGGAAGGGGCTCACGCCGGAATTCTCCGCCACGGGATCGCACGCGACGCGACTCGTGATCAGGAAAAACGGGAACGGCACGCTCCTCTATGGAACCACGTCAGGAACGATCATGAAGTCGACGAACGGGGGGAGCTCCTGGAGCCTCTCGCGCACATCCGGGGATTTCGACGGGATCCTCTCGCTCTCCGTCCTCGCCGGCACGCCGGACGCCGTGATCGCAGGAACGGAGCGGGGCATCATACTCTCCTCCGACTTCGGGGGGAGCTGGCGGCCGGTCGGAAGCGATCTTCCGGGAATCCCGACCCGGGTGGCGGCCGCCGGAGAAGGTCTTCACCGGACGCTGTTCGCCTACGGGAGCGGGTTGGGCCTGCGCGCCTCCGACGACAACGGGGTGTCGTGGCGCGGGGCAGACCTGAACCTGGAGGGCTCCACCGTCGACGTACTTGCGAGCGACCCTCGAGGGGAACACCTCTTCGCCGCCGCGGGGAATGTGTGCATGACATATACGGCAGGCCCTTCCGGGGGCTGGTCGGAGGCGGGTCCCGGGATCACGGGAGGGAACATACACTCGCTTTCGGTCGATCCGTCCGTGCCGGGACTTGCGTACGCCACGACTGCGGCCGGCGTGTTCGTCTCGACGGACAACGGCGGGTCATGGCAGACCACCCCGCGCTCGATGCAGATATCCCCGTTCCTCTACGAGGCTCACCCCTCTTATACGACACGGAGGTTTATGGCGAGCGACCAGGGGATATTTGTCTCGACCGACCGCGGGCTGACATGGGACCAGTCGAGACCGCCCGGCAACCGGTGGGCCGTTCACTCGCTCACGTTCTCCCCGTCGAACGCCGGGACGATCATCGGCGCCACATCCAACGGCGGAGTCATCATCTCGCGCGACGGCGGGTTCAACTGGGAGCAGGTTCGCTACGGAATTCCCGGCGACCGGGTTGAATCGGTGGCGCTCGACGAGACCGACCCGGACACCTACTACGCATACCTCCCCGGCGGGGAATGTTTCCGTTCACTCAACAAGGGGCTCGAATGGAACCGGTACATGCCCCCCTGGAAACATTCGGACAACGTACGGGTCTCCTGCGACCGGCACGCGCCGAACAGCGTCGTCGCACTTGTCGACGACAGGCATGTGTATTATTCGTCTTCCGGCGGGGGAACCTGGATCAGGCTTGCCGACGCAGACCTCCACGCCAGCA
>PMND01000073.1 GCA_003161955.1 Ignavibacteriota bacterium
GCACGGTTCATCATGAACTGCAACCAGAAACTGATCCCGCTCGTCTTCTTCCAGGACGTCACCGGGTTCATGGTCGGGAGCCGGGCGGAAAAAGGGGGGATCATCAAGGACGGAGCGAAGATGGTGAACGCGGTCGCCAACAGCGTCGTCCCGAAATTTACGTTCATCGTCGGCAACAGTTACGGGGCGGGGAACTACGCGATGTGCGGGAAGGCGTACGACCCCAGGCTCATCTTTGCATGGCCCACCGCCCAGATTGCGGTGATGGGAGGGAAGCAGGCGAGCGAAACCCTCCTGTCGATCAAGATCCGGCAGATGGAAAAAGGGGGGGAGCATCTCAGTCCGGAAGCCGGGAAGCAGCTTCTGGCGGACATACAGCGTCGTTACGGGCGGGAGACGGACCCGTATTTTGCCGCGGCCCGTCTGTGGGTCGACGGAATCATCGATCCTGCGGAGACGCGCGACGTCGTATCGATGGGGATCGCCATGGCCCTGAACAACCCGGAAATCCCGAAGTTCAATCCCGGCGTACTTCAAACCTGACGCCGGAGGGGGTCATAATGGTGCGGCGCATTTCCCGCGGGTTGCTCCGGGTGCTTGTTGTAGCGACGGTAGTCCACGTTCACTCTCCGGGACAAACGTCCCTCCCGCCACTTCCGCCCCGGGAACGGGTCCCGGCGTTGATGACGTTTCTCTCGCCGCTCCTCGTCCCGAAGGTCCTGCAGGATTGTTATATGTTGAGGGAATACGTCCGTTCGGAGGAGCTCGTTGCCGAGCGGGCTGCGCACGGCGACCTCTATGCCGTGGACTGCGTTTTTGACCAGGCGATGAGGCTCTGCTGGAACAATGTCTACGAAGCGCTCCTTGTCAGCGCATTTGCGCTCATGGACCATCACAGGGTCGGCGTCCGCCTCCCGCTCATCGGGGCGGTCCTCTGGTTTCCCCTGACGTCCGAGTTCGACGGGGAATTCCGTTCGAGGGTCGAGGCGCTTCCGTCGCGGCTCTACGCTGACACGCCGCCGGTGAGGGGGGGGGACAGGGACAAGCTCCAGCATTTCTTCGGATCGGCTTTTCTGACGGCGCTCACGGAGTCTGCGGAAGGCGTGGACCGGTTCGGACTTTTCATTGAATGGGGGGAGGAGCAGTTCATCGTGGGGGGGGTGAACGACGAAAGGGACGTGAGGGCGAACCGGCAGGGGGAGCGCTTCGGCCTGTGCCTCCTGTCCGACCCCGACACGCGCCCTTCAGGGTTCTTCACGACAGACGTACTCCGGGGGCCCGCCGCGCCTCTTGATCCCGGCCCGGTTCTCCCGGACTCGCTCGAGTCTCGCCAGGAGGCAAAATGAAATCCGTACTTGTAGTGGACGACGAGAAATCCGTTCGCGATTCCATCAGGATGATACTGGAATACGAGAAGTTCGAGGTGCAGGAGGCCGGAGACGGGCCGTCCGCGACCGCGCGCGTCGAGGGGGGCGATTTCGATCTTGTGCTCCTGGACATCAAGATGCCCGGCGAAGACGGGTTGAAGGTGCTCCGCAGGCTCCGGCAGGGGCATCCCGACCTCCCCGTGGTGATGATCTCCGGGCACGGGACGATCGAGACCGCGGTGGAAGCCACGAGGCTCGGCGCGTACGATTTCCTCCCCAAGCCCCTGGACCGCGACAAGCTTCTGATCGTCGCGCGGAATGCGGCGGAGCAGCACCGCCTGGTCACGGAACACCGGCGCATGCAGGCGATCGTCGAGGGAAAAAATGCCATCCTGGGGTCCAGCCGGAAAATCCGGGATGTCATTGCCACCATCGAGCGGGTTGCCCCCACCGACGTGCGCGTGCTCGTCACCGGCGAAAACGGATCGGGAAAGGAGCTCGTCGCCAAGGCGATCCACCGGCTGAGCCGGAGGAGCGGGAAGCCGCTTATCGAGGTGAACTGCGCAGCGATACCGAACGAGCTGATCGAATCGGAGCTCTTCGGGCACGAGCGCGGTGCATTCACGGGGGCGACCGGAATGCGCTCCGGCAAATTCGAACAGGCGGACGGGGGGACGCTCTTCCTCGATGAGATCGGAGACATGAGCCTGAACGCCCAGGCGAAAGTGCTCCGCGCCCTGGAAGAAGGGAAGGTCGAGCGGGTGGGTGGGGGGCGGCAGATTCCGGTGGACGTCCGTGTGATCGCAGCGACCAACAAGAATCTGTCGGATGCGATCGGGGCGAATATCTTCCGCCAGGATCTGTACCATCGCCTGAACGTTATTCCGATCCATGTTCCCCCCCTGCGGGAGCGCCGGGATGACATACCGCTCCTCGCGGCCGCTTTTACCGGGGATATCTGCCAGAGGAACGGGATGGCGGTGAAGCGCTTCAGCGACGAGGCGATGCTGCGGCTCCAGGCGATGGAATGGCCGGGGAACGTGCGTGAGCTTCGGAACATGGTGGAGAGGCTGGTCATCATGACCCCCGGGTCATACATCGAGGAATCACACCTTGAGTCGGGACAGGGAGGGGGGAGCCGGAGCGCGTGGGATGACCTTCTGAACGCGGGGGGGACTTTTCAGGAATTCAAGGACAGGGCCGAGGCCGCCTTTATCCGTAAACAACTCGAGGCAAGCGCCTGGAACATCAGCAGGACCGCCGAGGTTCTCGACATCCAGCGGAGCCACCTGTACAACAAGATGAAGAAGTACGGCCTGGAGCGGAAAGACTAGCCTCACCCCGACTGCGATGACCTGTGCCTCTGGCGCGCCGCCTCGTACATGACGAGCGCCCCGGCGACCGATGCGTTGAGCGAGCCGAGGCTGCCGTACATCGGTATCCGTACGAGCCGGTCGCAGTGCTCGCGCACCAGCCGGCGGATCCCCTTCCCTTCATTCCCGATGACGATCGCCGCCGCCGTGGTATAGTCGAATCCGGTGAACGGGGTGTCGCCTTCCACTGCCACCCCCGCCGTCCAGAACCCGCGTCCTTTCAGCTCGTCCATTGTGCTGACGATATTCGTCACCTCCGCCATCGCCATGTGCTCCGTTGCGCCGGCCGATGCCTTCACCACCGCGGAGGTGACGGAGGCCGCGTGGTGCTTCGGGATTACGACGCCATGCACGCCGGCGCATTCGGCCGTTCTGACGAGCGCCCCCAGATTTTGCGGGTCTTCGATGCTGTCCAGTATCAGGATCAGGGGTTTCTCTTTCTTCGCCTCCGCCGTGCCCACGATCTCATCAAGGCTGACGAATGTTTTCGACTGACGGACGATCGCGACCACCCCCTGCGTGGTGGCATCGCTCGCCAGTTCTCTGAATTCCTGCCTGCTCGCCTGGCTCACCGGTACATTGTTCCGCTCCGCCGCATGGCGGATATCCTCGATCACCGTCCCCTGGACTCCGAGGAGGAACACGATTTTCTCGATATTCGTCCCTGCACGCAACGCCTCCATGACCGGTTTTCGTCCTGTAATGATGCCTTGCATGCGCGACTCCAGGGGGTTGATGAACGAACGTGACGAACCGCGCGAACACTTACCTCCGCTTCTCGATCCTCCTCCCTGCGATGAACACNNCGCTTCCATGGCCTTGGCGACGATTTTCACGGCATCCGTCCCGGGGCGGTCAGGCCGGCTTCCCGCGGGACGCCCGTCTCCCGTCCAGGAGATAGAATCCCGCCAGGCCTGCGAAGAACAGGGGGACGGAGATCAGCTGGGCTTCCGAGAGCCCGAACAGCAGCCGCGGGTTCAGCCGGAGAAATTCCACGGAGAACCTGAAGAGACTGGAAATCATCAGATAGAGCATGAACATCTTTCCGTCGGGCCACGGCCTCTTCCGCAGATTCCACATCAGTGCGAAGCCCGCCACGCCGAGGAGGAATTCGTACACCGGGGTGGGGTGACAGGGGGTATTGTCCGGCACGACCCCGCCGGGATACCGGGAGGTGATTTCCGGGAATATGGCGAACGTGCGTGAGGGGGGGGAAGTCCCTTTCTCATAATTCGTTCCCCAGGGGAGCGTGGTCGGGAAGCCGTAGTCGCCGTCCCCCGAGAGGTGGCACCCGAGCCGCGAGACGCCGTAGGCGATGATCAGGCCCATGGCAAGACCGTCCCAGATCTTGAGGAATGGGATCTTCTTGCTCCTGACGTAGAGCGAGATCGCGGTCATCCCGAGTATGAAACCTCCATACCACGTCAGCCCCCCCGGCGTGAACGCTTCGCCGATCGGGTTCCGTACGAACGTCTTCCATTCCTCGATAAGGAACAGGATCTTCGCTCCGGCAATTCCGAACACGACGGCCAGTATGGTGATCGTACTCGCAATCTCCGGGTTGAGCTTCTTCCGTTTGAGCTCGAGGGAGAGTATGTAGCTCCCCAGGAGGAACCCGATGCCGAGGAGGAGACCGAAACTGTAGATTGGAAAGGGGCCGATTCTAAAGAGGACGGGGATCATGTGGGATGTGCCCTCTGTGTGCGGTTGGCCGACGGGATATCGACCTCGAGTGCCCGGCCGCTCACCGGTGCGGTCAGCGTGACGCGGCCTGGGGTGATATGCGTGCTGATGGACGTTTGTGAACCGTCCAGTCCCTCGACGACGATCGTGAAGTCGCCCGAGAGCCCCTCGTATTCCTTCCGGAATTCCGCGGGCCCGGTCGCCGGGAGGTCGAGTGACGGCGTCCTGAGCCCGAGCACCTTCAGCCGCAGCACCCCGTTCCCCGGCCGGTCGACCACCGCCAGCGTGTACCGGAACGTCGAAAATGACTTTGTGGTCTGAAGCACGACGAGGGTGGTCGGCCGGCCGGTCCTTTCGTTGATCGCCGGCGCGACGTGGAGCCGGAACTCCGGCTGGATCTTCTCTTCCTTTTGTCCCGGCATCACGCTTCGAAGTATGTGGCCTCCTCCTGTCTGAACGCCTCGAGGATCTCCCGGGGCGACTTCAGGTCGAGGAGACGCCTGCGGAACTCTTCCTTGTTCATCAGCCGCGAGATCCTGCTGAGGAGCTTGATATGCGGGCCGACCAGATTATCCTTCCCCACGAGGAGGAAGACGAGGCGGACCGGCTTTTCATCCAGCGACTGATAGTCGATCGGCTGGGCCGTGACCGCAAATGCGGCGACGATATCGGAGACGGCTTCGGTTTTTCCATGGGGGATGGCGAAGCCGTTGCCGACTCCCGTGGACATGATCTCTTCCCGCTCAAAGATGGCCTTGCGGACCTTCTCTTTGTCCATCACTTTCGGGGATGACGCCACAAGTTCGATCATGGCGTCGATCACCTCGTTCTTGGTGTTCCCCGGAAGCCCTGTCGCGACGAGATTTTCGGTCAGGATGTCGCTGATTTTCATATGAAGGTTGGTCTCCTATGGTTCATCACGCCAGCCCATGACTTTCTTTTCGTACGCTGAGGCGAGATCCTCGGCGGCTTCATGCGTCGGGGCCTCGGCATTAATGTGGAACAATGGCCGTTCCTTGTCGGGGATCAAAAGCGCCGAGCTGCCGTCGTCGGAGTATATTTTCACTCCGTCCACGAGATCGCGCCTGCGTCCCTCCGAATCATTCATGATGCGGCGCATCACCTTTCCCTTGTGCTCCCAGGAGCAGTTCACATTTCTCCGGGCCCCGCACAGCCGGGGGATCGACTCGTCGATCTCTCCCAGCCCGACCCCCGCCTTCGCGATCATCTCGAGGATCTTCGCCACGGAATACATCGCATCGGTGGCGAAGAAGAAATCCGTAAAGATGAACCCCCCCTTGTTCCCCCCCACGAACCGGACGCTCTTGTCCGCAGTCGCCTCCATCATCGCCAGGTGGCTGTTGCGCGTCTTCACGACGCGCACCCCGCGCGGTCTGGCGATCATGTCGATTTCTCCGGAAGACGTGATGGGGACCGCTATGGCCTCCGTTCCCGGGTGGGTCCGCAGGAACATCTCGGCGACGACGGTCAGCAGGCGGTCGCTCTCCAGCGCTTCCCCCCGTTCGTTGACGACGAAGAGCTTCTCTCCGCCCGCATCGATCAGACACCCGAAATCGTATTTCAGCGAGGTGACGATGTGCGCCAGCTGCAGGAGCGAGGAGTCGAATTCCTCCTTGTCGCGGGTGAGCTTCTTCGGGTCGAGGTGCCCGTTCAGGGCGACCACCTGGCAGTCGAATGAGCCGAGCAGGATCGGAAAGATGGTGGACGCGATCCCGTTCGAATAGTCGATCACGATCTTGAACTTGCGCTTGTTTATCGCCTCGACGTCGAGGGAGGAGAGGAACTTCTCCTTGTACGCCTCGGTCGTCCGTTCGGGGAAGAATATGCCCCCCACCTTTTCCCGGGGTGCCCGGGCGAAATCCTCGCCGAAGAAAAGCCGCTCGACGTTCTTGGTCTTGCCGCTGGGGAGATCTTTGCCGTTCGCGTCGAAGAAAATGATGTCGGTCAGGTTCTTGTCGAACGGGGACCGGCGGACGTGTATGCCGCCGGACTCCTTGCCGCTCGAGAGCTCGTGACGGAGGAGAGGGATCGACGTTGCGCGCAGGTCGAACGTGTTGACCCCCGCGGAGATCAGACCGCAGATCAGCGAGCGGTTGATCATGCGCGAGACATTGTCGGAATCGCGGCATGTGACGACCGTCTTCCCTGTGCCGATGAACGCTCCGTAGGCAGCCCCGAGCTTTGCGCCGAATTCGGGGTTCATCTCGAGGTTGGAGAGGCCCGTCACCCGTGAATCGGCAAAGAGCTCGCGGAGCCATTTGTCCTCCCACACGAGGCTGCGCGTGACAACCGCCCCCTCCTCGACCACCTTCTCCGGCCAGAGCTTGATGTTGGCGCTCAGCCGCGCGTTGCGCCCGATCCAGCATCCGTCCCCGATGAACGCGTTCTCCGCGATCACGCTTTTCTCGCCGATCGAGCATTTGGTCCCCACCACGTCGTACGAAAGCTCCGCGCTGTGGCCGATCACGACGTCCCCCCAGATCACGGAGTTCGATACCATCGCCCCGGGGCCGATCACGCAGTTGTCGCCGATCACCGAGTTGGAGAGAGAGACACCCTCGCCGATCGTGCAGTTCCTGCCGATGACAACGGTCCCCGTCACGTGGAGCGACCCTCCCGGGAGGCGCGTCCCTTCACCCGCGTACACCTGTCCCTGCTTCGTCCCCGGGAGCGTGAGCTTCACCTCTCCGTTGAGTGCGTCGAAGTGAGCGTCCTGGTATTCATTGAGGTTGCCGATGTCGCGCCAGTAACCGTCGGCGACATACCCGTAGAGCCCGATGCCCTGCCGGAGAAGTAGGGGGAAGAGGTTCTTGCTGAAGTCGTATTCTTCGCGGTAGGGGATGAGGTCCAGGACGTCGGGTTCCAGAATATATATGCCGGTGTTGATCGTGTCGCTGAAGACCTCTCCCCATGACGGCTTCTCCAGGAACCGCGTGATTTTGCCGTCCTGTGCGGTGATCACAACTCCGAACTGGAGCGGGTTCTTCGCGTGGGACAGGACGATCGTCGCCCTGGCTCCCTTGGATTCGTGGAAGCGGAGCGCAGCGGTCAGGTCGAAATCAGTCAGGACGTCTCCGCTGATCACCAGTATCCGTTCCCCCATCCCGTACGTCGCATTCCGGACGCTCCCCGCGGTCCCGTAGTCCGATTCCGCCCGGACATAGCCCATCGTGACGCCGAATGACTTGCCGTCGCCGAAATATCCGGTGATGACTTCAGGCTGATAGAACAGAGAGCCGATCAGGTCGGTGATCCCGTGCGCCGTGAGGAGTGCGACGATGTGTTCCATCATCGGCTTGTTCATGAGGGGGACCATCGGCTTCGGAGTGTTGCAGGTAAGGGGACGCAGCCTGGTCCCGAACCCGCCAGCCATAATGACCGCTTTCATAGAGCTTCGCGCAGGGAGTGGGGGATGAAAAACCAAGATAGCGAAACGCTACGTGGAATTCAATACGCAGGGAGACGGTGCGAATCTCCCGTCAGAGCCCGGAACCGTGCAAGGCCATGTCGAGGTCCCGGATGATATCATCCGCGTCTTCTATCCCGACGGAGATCCGGACCAGTCCGTCGGTCACGCCGGTCCGGATCCGTTCTTCCGGGGGGATTGCGGCGTGTGTCATTGTGGCCGGGTGGGTGATTATCGTTTCCACGCCTCCCAGGCTCTCGGCCAGGGCGCAGAGTCTGACATTTTTGAGGAACGACGCCGCCTTCGCCAGGCTCCCCAGGTCGAATGAGATCATTCCTCCGAAGCCTTTCATCTGCCGCCCGGCCAGCTCATGGCCCGGATGCGACTCCAGGCCGGGGAAGAGGACCCTTCCGACCCCCTTCCGTCCGGCAAGCCAGCGGGCGAGGATCAGGGCATTCTCGCAGTGCTGCTTCATCCTGACGGCGAGAGTCTTTGTCCCCCGGAGGCAGAGCCAGGCATCGAACGGGCTCAGTATCCCCCCGACCGCCTTTTGCATGAACCGGAGGCGTTCCGTGACGGCGGCATCGCTGGTCACGACGAGGCCTCCCAGCATGTCGCTGTGGCCGTTCAGGTATTTTGTGAGACTGTGGACAACGATGTCGATCCCGAACGAGAGGGGCTGCTGGAGATACGGGGTGGCGAATGTATTGTCCGCCACGCTGAGGAGAGCGTGTCGCTTCGCCAGAGCCGCACACGCGGAGAGATCGCTGATTTCTATCGTGGGATTGGTCGGGGTCTCGAGAAAGAGCATGCGGCTCGACGGGAGTATCGCCTCCTCGATCCGCTTCACATCCGTCGTGTCGACAAACGAGAACCGGAGCCCGTATCCCTCCCAGATCATTTTCGCTATCCGGTACGTGCCGCCGTACACATTCTGCGACATGATCACATGGTCCCCCGGCGCCAGCAGGTGGAAGATCGCGTCCACCGCGGCGGTGCCCGATCCGAACGCGAGCCCGTCGGTTCCCCCTTCAAGGGCGGCGATATTCTGTTCCAGCGCCGTGCGCGTCGGGTTGGAGACCCGCGAGTACTCATAGCCTTTGTTCCGCCCGAGCTCCTCCTGGACGTACGTCGAGGTCAGGAACACCGGCGTCATGATCGCGCCGGTCCCCGGGTCCGGCGCCTGTCCCGCGTGTATCGCCTTCGTCGCAAATCCATACCCGGCCTCGATCTTCAATCNNTTCTCCTTCACGCGCATCAGGCGCAGGACCTCCTCCACCGAGGCATCGATGCCGACAACCGGAAAGCTCGCCCCCATGACGTCGCTGACGGGTGCGCCGACAAGCGCCGGGCGCTCAATGACCTTCATCATCAGTTCGTGATCGTGCACCGTCCCGACAGTCTTTNNTCGTCGTTGTAGATTTTGCTGATGTACCGCTCCCCGGTGTCCGGGAGGAGGACGACGACGACGTCTTCTCCGGTAAACCGGGACGCGATCTTCAGCATTCCGGCCACCGCCGTCCCCGCGGAACCGCCGGCGAGAATTCCTTCCTCCCTCGTCAGCCGCCGTGCCATCAGGAATGACTCCCTGTCGTCCGCTTCGATCACCTCATCGATGAAGGTAAAATCGAGAACCCCGGGGATGTAGTCCTGGCCTATCCCCTCGACCTTGTACGTCTTCGGCAGGGGGGTCATTTTCTTCGTGTAGAAATACTCCCGGAGTGCGGAGCCCCGGGGATCGATGCCGATGATGCGGACGTTCGGGTTCTTCTCCTTGAGGAACCTTCCGGTCCCTGAGATCGTGCCGCCGGTGCCGATGCCGCAGATGAAGTGCGTGATCTGCCCCGCCGTCTGATCCCAGATCTCCGGCCCGGTCGTGGCATAGTGGGACTCGGGATTGCGCGGGTTGTCGTACTGGTCGGCGAGTATTGCATTCGGAGTCTCGCGCGCGATCCGCCGGGCGACTTCCGTGTAGCTCTCCGGAGAATCGTGGGGGACCGCGGTCGGCGTGACGATCACCTCGGCCCCGAACGCCCGCAGGAGCCTGATCTTCTCCATGCTCATCTTGTCAGGGAGCGTGAAGACCATCCTGTACCCTTTCACGGAGGCAACGAGCGCGAGTCCCATCCCGGTATTCCCGGACGTGGATTCCACGATTGTCCCCCCGGGCTTGAGCCTCCCCGACTTCTCCGCTTCCTCAACAATGCTGTTGCCGATCCGGTCTTTGACCGAGCCTCCCGGGTTCATGGATTCCACCTTCGCGAGGATCAGTCCTTTCAGACCGGCTGTGACGCACCGCAGCCGGACAAGAGGAGTATTTCCGATCGTGCCCAGAATGTTTTCGAAATACCGGATCTTTGACGGGTCGTATTTCATCATGGGCGCTTCCTGTTGATGACGCTGGCCGCGAACCCGGCGCCGAACCCGTTGTCGATGTTTACAACCGTCACCCCCGCGGCGCAGGAATTCAGCATGCCCAGGAGCGCCGCAACCCCCTGGAAGCTCGCGCCGTACCCGATCGAGGTCGGTACCGCGATGACGGGGACATCCACGAGTCCCCCGACGACGCTCGCCAGCGCCCCTTCCATTCCTGCAACGACGATGATGACCGAGGCCTTCCTCAGCACGTCGCTCCGGCCGAGTATCCGGTGGATCCCCGCGACGCCGACGTCATAGAGTCTCCCGGTGGCGTTTCCCATCACGCGCGCGGTTTCGGCCGCCTCCTCCGCCACCGGTATATCGGAGGTCCCGGCGGAAACAATGAGTATCGTCCCCCGCCCGTTCTGTCTTATTTTTCCTTCATTTGCCGTGATCGTCCGGGAGACGGGGTTGAAGTGCGCTCCCCGGAATCTCTTTTTGACGGCCGCAAAATGGTTCCGGTTCCCCCTGGTCGCGAGAAGCACGCTCCCGTGCGCGAGTATCCGTTTGGCGATTGAAGCGACCTGGTCGGGGGTCTTCCCGCCGCAGTAGATAACCTCGGGGAAACCCTGTCGTGCCTCGCGCTGGTGATCGATCGTTGCGAATTCGAGCGATTCGGTGGAAATGGATGTCAGGCGGGAGATGGCCCGTTCCGTGCTGAGTGAGCCCCGCCTGTGGTGGAGGAGGAGGAGTTCGAGGTCTTTTCTGGTCATGTAACCTGAAGAAATCGATGCACGGTACACCTCCATGGAGAAGAACTGTGTGAAGAGACCGGAAAATATACCTCTATATAAGCGGAGAATCAAGAATCCCGTCTTGACTCTCCGTCGGTATTTGCGTATTTTGAACTCAATTCCCCCGATACGGTTGCCATCGCCCGGTGTTCTCTTTCGTTCTTGCGGGACTTCTGGGATACTTCCTGGGATCACTCCCGACCGCCTTTCTTTTCGTTCGCTGGAAATCGAGACTCGATATCCGTTCCGCCGGGAGCGGGAACGTCGGGACGCTGAACAGCTACCAGGTGACCGGCTCCTTCCTTGTGGGCGCCGCTGTCCTGGCACTCGATGCTGCGAAAGGGATCGGTGCAGTCTCCCTCTCGGGCCTCCTCCCGGACCACGATTTTGCCCATCAGGCCCTCGCAGGAGTTTTTTCGATCCTGGGGCACAATTTCCCGGTCTGGCTCCGGTTCAGAGGGGGGAGAGGGCTTGCGACTGCGGCGGGTGTGTTCTCGATGTTCTGCTGGCCCCTCGTGTTTGTGTGGGGACTCTTCTGGAGCGGGGCGTATCTGGTTCTGAGGGAGGTGAACCCGGCCAATGCAGTGGCGTCGCTTCTCCTCCCCCTGCTCCTGGCGGTGATTCCCGGGTTTTTTCTCTCCCGTTTCACCGCCGGCGGCATACCGGGAGAGGAATTTACCGTGTTTGCCGCCGCGTCGATGTTCGTCGTGCTCGTGAAACATCTGGCGCCGGTCCGGGCGTACATAGAAGAGAGGCGGAGAGCGCGTTTCCGCCGGCATGACACAGGAGGAGGGGGCAGATCATGAACAGAAATATCGCCGTCATCGCAATCGTTCTCCTCCTCCCCCTTCTCGCAGGAGGGGTGATAGGATACAATATCGGACGCCCGCCGGCCGCGGGTGCGGGGGAGGGGCATCCGTTTCCCGGCGCCCCCTTCACGGAGGCCCGGATATCGTCATCCGATGGGGACGTGCGGGATTCTCTCGGGGAAGTGATCGGAGGCTCCCGCAGAAATGCGATCACGAGGACGGTTGCCATGGTGAGCCCCGCAGTCGTCGGCATCAACGTCACGGAGGTGAGGCAGTACCGGTACAGGAGTCCCTGGGGCGACGACCCTTTCTTCAGGCAGTTCTTCGGCGACCGGACGTACACCGAGCGGGTACAGGGGCTGGGCTCAGGGTTCCTGATCTCCCCTGACGGGTACATCGTCACCAACGATCATGTCGCGGGGAACGCCAAGGAGATCACGGTCACGCTCACCAGCGGCGAAAAATACAAAGCCGAGCTGATCGGGACGGACCAGGTCGCCGATATCGCACTCCTGAAGATCGAGGGAAAGGCCCTCCCGTACATCAGGCTGGGGAATTCCGATGATGTCATCATCGGCGAGTGGGTGATCGCGTTCGGAAACCCGTTCGGACTTTTCGACATCAGTGACAAGCCGACCGTTACGGTCGGCGTCGTGAGCGCGACGAAGATGAACCTGCGCGCCGAGGAGGGACGCGTGTACCGCGGCATGATACAGACAGACGCGGCGATCAATTCCGGGAACTCGGGCGGTCCGCTCGTCAACAGCCTGGGGGACGTCATCGCGGTCAATGCGGTGATCTACACGCCGAACCAGGGGAGCATCGGACTCGGGTTCGCAATTCCGATCAACAGGGTCAAAAACGTGATCGCCGAGCTGAAGAAGAGCGGAAAGGTCGAACGGGAGTTCTGGACAGGGCTCGAGATCCAGACGGTGGATGAGCGCGTGGCGCGGTATTTCGGGCTGGAGAGCGCTCAGGGGGTCATCGTGAGCGATGTAAAGAAAAACAGCCCCGCCGAACGGGCCGGCTTTCGTGTGGGAGACATCATCACCGCAGCGAACGGAGAGAAGATCGCCGACGGGGCAACGCTCATGTCGGCGGTCGACGATGCAAAGACGGGCGACACGGTGAACCTGACGGTCATACGCGACCGCAGGACAATGGAACTCAAATTGAAACTTGAAAAGCACTGACCATGATAGCACGGTACACACGGCCGGCGATGGGGAGGATCTGGGACGAACACAACAAGTTCCAGATCTGGCTCGACATCGAGATACTCGCCTGTGAAGCGCAGGCGGAGAACGGGGTCATCCCCCGGGAGGCGGTCGACGTGATCCGCGCGAAGGCGTCGTTCGATGTCGGGAGAATCGAAGAGATAGAGCGTGAGGTGAAGCACGATGTGATTGCCTTTCTCACGAACGTCGGCGAGCACGTCGGTCCTGAGGCCCGGTACATTCACCTGGGGATGACCTCGTCGGATGTGCTCGACACGTGTCTCGCCGTACAGATGAAGCAGGCGGGCGAGATCTTGCTGGGGGGACTGGGAAAGCTGACCGACGTGCTTGCACGCAGGGCGAAGGAATTCAAGAACACCGTGATGGTGGGGAGGACGCACGGGATACACGCAGAGCCCACCACGTTCGGACTGAAGCTGGCCCTCTGGCTCGACGAGACGCGCCGGAACATCGACCGGCTCCGGTCGGCCGTGGACAGGATCAGCGTCGGGCAGATCTCGGGAGCGGTGGGCACGTATGAACACCTGAGCCCGGCCGTGGAGGAGTACGTCTGTGCCCGTCTCGGCCTGACCGCGGCTCCGGTGTCAACCCAGATACTCCAGCGGGACAGGCATGCGGAATACATGTCGGTACTCGCGCTTGCGGGGAGCTCGCTCGAGAAGTTCGCCACGGAGATCCGGCATCTCCAGAGGACCGAGGTCCTCGAGGCGGAGGAGTANNAGCCTCTGGCATGAGCGGGACATCACGCACTCCTCCGTCGAGCGGATCATCGTCCCGGACAGCTGCATGCTTCTCGATTATATGCTCGCACAGATGACCGACGTCCTCGACAGGCTGATCGTGTATCCCGACACGATGGCAAAGAACCTGGAGCGGACCCATGGGCTCATTTTCTCACAGTCCGTCCTGCTGGCCCTGACGAAAAAGGGGATGCGGCGGGAGGAGGCGTACCGGATCGTCCAGGCGGCGGCGATGGAGGTCTGGCAGTCGGGAAGGGATTTCCTGGACGTGCTCAAGGGGGTCCCGGAGGTTGGCAACGCCCTCCCGGAATCCGAAATGGCCGAGATATTCAGTCTGGAGAAGAGCATCCGGAATGTCGATTACATATTCAGCCGCGTCGGGCTTGCCTGAAGCGGCAATTCATGCAGAGGAACATCCATGGCGAAGAAATTCCAGAATTTCATCGACGGGAAGTGGGTTGATGCCGCGTCCGGAAAGACGTTCGAGAACCGGAATCCCGCGCGATGGGACGAAGTGGTCGGCGTATTCCCGAAATCGGGGAAGGAGGATGTCGGGGAGGCGGTCCGCGCCGCACGCGCCGCATTTGACGGATGGCGCCTCACGCCGGCACCGAAGCGGGGCGACATCATGCGCGCTGTCGGGGATCTCATGGTGGCCCGCAAGGAGGATCTCGCGCGGCAGATGACGCGCGAAATGGGGAAGGTGCTTGCCGAGACGCGGGGGGACGTCCAGGAAGGAATCGACACGGCGTACTATGCGGGAGGGGAGGGGCGGCGCCTCTTCGGAAACACCGTCCCCTCCGAGCTTCCGGACAAGTTTAACATGGCGATGCGTGTGCCGATCGGCGTCGCGGGGATCGTCACGCCGTGGAATTTCCCCATGGCGATCCCGACATGGAAGATATTCCCGGCCCTCCTTTGCGGCAACACGGTTGTCTTCAAGCCCGCTTCCGACACGCCGGCGACGGCTTCGGCCCTCGTGGAGATCCTGGCCGAGGCAGGAGTACCGGACGGGGTCGTGAACATCGTCCACGGCGGCGGGGGGGAAGTCGGCATGGCGATCGTCGGCCACCCGGACGTCGACCTTGTCAGTTTCACCGGTTCGACGCTGGTGGGAAAAACGATCTCGGAGGTGGCGTCACGGACTCTCAAGCGCGTGTCGCTCGAGCTCGGCGGAAAAAACGCCCAGATCGTGATGGACGACGCGGACCTCGGCCTGGCACTCGAAGGTGTCCTCTGGGGCGCGTTCGGCACCACGGGGCAGCGCTGTACTGCGACGAGCAGGCTCATACTCCATGAGAAGATACACGGGAAGTTCCTCGAGATGCTCGTGGAGCGTGTCAGCAAACTCCGTCTCGGAGACGGACTCCTGCCGTCGACCGAGGTCGGGCCGTGCATCAACGAGGGACAGCAGGAAACGGTCGCGGGGTATGTCCGCGTCGGACTCGAACAGGGGGCGAAGCTCCTCACCGGGGGGACGATCCCCAAAGGGGGCGCTCTCGACGGGGGCTGGTTCTACGCTCCCACGGTCTTTTCCGAAGTGAAGCCGGACCACAGGATCGCAAAGGAAGAGATATTCGGCCCCGTCCTCTCCGTGCTGAAGGCGGGGTCTCTCGGGGAGGCGGTCGCGATTCTCAACGACACGATCTACGGCCTCTCCTCTTCGATCTATACCGCGAATGTCAACGATGCCTTCCGGGCGATCCGGGACATCAAGGCGGGGATCACGTATATCAATGCACCGACGATCGGCGCCGAAGCGCATATGCCGTTCGGCGGCGTGAAACAGACGGGAAACGGCCACCGCGAAGGGGGCTGGACGGTGTACGAGTTCTTCTCGGAGTGGAAGACCGTCTACATCGATTACAGCGGCGGGCTCCAGAGGGCTCAGATCGACAATTACGGGAAATAGAGGGGAACAATTCACCTTTCGAACGGGGACGCCGGTGGTCCGGATCAAACTGTATATCGTTTCGATGTTTGAACACCAGGAATTCTTCTGAAGGATGCCCGTTGTGCGGCACGCAGGTCAATCCGCAGACACATCCAATAGAGGAGTTCTCATCATGCCCGTTCACACAGCAAAAGCACGCACGAAGGCACGAGCAGTCAAGGGCTCGAATGTCGTACGAACCACCCGGCGGAGGCTCGCCGAAAACCGGACGGCGAAGGTATCACGCCCTTCCCGCAGCTCCATCATCCCGCCGTCGCTCATTCGCCCGACGCTCTCCCGGCACATGCTCGTCGACGGCTTCGACATCGTCGTCGATCTGAAGAAGAGCAGGGGAACGTATCTCGTCGATGCGAGAGACGGGAAGCGCTACCTGGATTTCTTCACGTTCGTGGCATCATCCCCCCTGGGGATGAACCATCCCAAACTCACCGCCCCTGCGTTCCTGAAGAAACTGGCGTATGTCGCGGTCAACAAGCCCTCGCTGTCGGACATCTACACCGCGGAGCAGGCGCAGTTCGTCGACACCTTCTCTCGGGTGGCGATGCCTGCCACGCTCCCCCATGCTTTTTTCATCGAGGGGGGTGCCCTGGCGGTCGAGAACACCCTGAAGGCGGCATTTGATTGGAAAATTCGGAAGAACCGGACGCGGGGGTACCGGGAAGAACGGGGGAGGCAGATCGTTCACTTCCGGCAGGCGTTTCACGGCCGTTCCGGTTACACCCTTTCGCTCACGAACACCGACCCGGTCAAGACCGACCTGTTCCCGAAGTTCGCATGGCCCCGGGTGCTCAACCCCGCCGTCCGCTATCCGCTGAACGAGGAGAACCTCGCCCGCGTGATCGCCGACGAGGAGACGAGCATCGGTCAGATCAAACAGGCGTTCAACGAGAACAAGGATGATATCGCTGCGATCATCATCGAGGCGATTCAGGGAGAGGGGGGGGACAACCACTTCAGAGGGGAGTTCTTCAGGGCGCTCCGCGAGCTTGCCGATGAAAACGAGGCGATGCTTATCATCGACGAGGTGCAGACGGGCGTGGGGATGACCGGAAAGATGTGGGCGCACCAGCACTTCGTTGAGCCCGACATGATCGCGTTCGGGAAAAAGATGCAGGTGTGCGGGTTCCTCTGCGGACGGAGGATTGATGAGATCCCTGACAACGTGTTTCAGGTTTCAGGCCGTCTGAATTCGACATGGGGGGGGAATCTGGTGGACATGGTCCGGGCCCAGAAGTTCCTCGAGATCATCGAGGAGGAGAACCTCGTCGAGAATGCGCGCCGGCAGGGGGAACACCTGCTCGGGGCGCTTCACCGGCTTGCCGAGGAGTTCCCCGCTGTCTCCAACATACGGGGGCTCGGTCTCTTCGCGGCATTCGACATGCCGGATGCCGACACGAGGACGAAAATCCGGACGGCGTGCCTGAACAAGGGACTGATCATACTCCCCTGCGGCGAGCGCTCGATCCGTTTCCGTCCGCCGCTCAACGTGCGCGGGGAAGAGATCGATGCCGGCGTCGCGATTATTGCGGAAGCGATCAGAGAACTCTGAGACTCATCGCGAACGTAACGAATGTTGTCATTGCGAGGGGCACGCCTTCGGCGTGCCCCGAAGCAACCCGGTCTGCACAGCAAGCCGTCATTGCGAGCGGAGCGAAG
>PMND01000111.1 GCA_003161955.1 Ignavibacteriota bacterium
GGTCCGATCCTCACGTCGAGCGCGCTTGGAAAGATCTGGGGATGCGGATGCATCGTGGGGGACAACCTCGAGAGGATTGCGCTCGGCGGAGAGTTGTCTGCGAACGCGGGGGCCGGGTTCAGCATACTCGCGAGGTCCGCTGCCGCTGTAAGCGTCGTCATGGGGTACAGCCCCTCCCGCACCGACATACTACTTGCCGGCGATGCCTACGCCGTGCTCCTGACGAAGAACGCCGAGGTCGTCGGGTTTATCACTCTGACAATCGACAGGGATATCGGTTACGCGGAAGGATATGCGAAGGGGCTGATCAACATGGATGCGCTCATTTCCGGCGTATCCGGGCAGGGAGAATTCCAATGGCACTTCGGAAGTGACAACGAGACGATCCAGGGACGAGTGGCGATCTCGATGTACACGATGAGCGGGACGGGAGGAGGGACCGGGGCCGGTGTGGAGTCGGGGCTCTGGGTTGGAATCAACTCCAACAAAGACAACGTCTGGGTGATGGACGGTATCAGCGGGCGGTTCGGGCTCAACAAGGCCGCGCTCCCACAGTACATAACGGGATTCTATGCCTACCTCTCATATTCGTCGTCTATCGGCGCCGATTTCATCTTCTCCGGGGGCTACCAGACGTATGCAGGTCTGGGAGCATTCGGGGGATACGGGGCTCCCACAGGCGCCGGGTTCGGAGTCATCGGCAACGTCGGAGTCTACCTCTGGGGAAAAATACTCGGCGGGCTTGCCAGCGCGGATGCGTGGGGCGACCTTCAGATGATCGTCGGACTTCCCCCCGCGTTCCAGGGCGACATCGGATTTGACGTGTGCGTCGCCTGGGTCCTATGCGCCTCCGAGACGGTCCACGGAGGATTCAATGCCAACCAGGGCTTCTTCCTCTACTGACGGAGAGATCATGAAAATCCGCTCTGAACACACGCTTCGGTTTCCCCGGAGGACGGTGTCCAGGTTTATCCTGAATACGAGTCTCTTTCTGCTGTCTCTCTCCTTGGGTGCGGAATCACTGTCCCAGGATCTCGGCGGAGCGACCCGGCCTGCGCCCGATCTCAAGGTGTTTCTGCTGTGGGGGGCGGACACGACAGCCGGTCCGCCGGTCAGGTACAATATCTACAGGAAACTCGCAGCCTCAGCAACCTACCCAGTGGCGCCGCTCAATGCGGCGCCGCTGCGACCCATCACGGATACAACGCAGTTTCGGAAAATCATCCCCAGAGGATCGAACGACTGGAACACGATCTCGTACGCGCTCGCAGACACGGTCGGTCCGGGGCACACTCTCCAGCCTCTGGTGAATGTCTACTCCATCACCTCGATTCCCCGCGGCTCCTGGCAGTGGGGGCGCGTCCAGACGCTTGCGGGCCTCAGGCCGGCCGTGGGGCTCGTCATGGGGCAGGCGTTTATCGACTCGCCTGTTGTCAACGGGACAGCGTACAGGTACCGGCTCATCCGCGTCGGACCCGGAAACGGAGAGCTTCCTCCCGTCGGGGCAAACGAAGTGACCGTCACAGCGGGCATCCCGGCGGCCATTCCGGTTCCCGCGGGCCTCAGGATCGTGATCGGCGATGCAAAACTTCAGCTCATCTGGAAGAAGCCGGCGAAACTGTTCACGAGATTTGACGTCTACCGGTCCACCTCACCCGGGGGACCGTTCCGCAAAGTCAGCGATGTGGACTTCAGCGTCGATCTGACCAGGGATATCGACAGCGTCGCGGTCGTTCCTGCGGGGAACGGGTTTACCGATTACGAGCGATGGGATTCGGCGGGGAACCCCGCGCCCAGGACAGTCCAGGGGAATCCGCTCCTGTTTACAGGCCCTGCCAACGGCGTGCAGTACTGGTACAAAGTCCTTCACAAGGACATATTCGGAAACCAGGGTCCGCTGTCGGGGGCTGTCGCGGGGATTCCGGTCGACAAGACGCCGCCTGCTACGCCTGGTGACATTTACGTCGATGCAATTGAATCAACGAGCAGTTTCCGGATACGCTGGACAAGGGTCCGGCTCGACGTGGACGGACATCGCGAGAGAGTTGTCTCCTACAATGTCTATCGCTACGCCCAGGCACAGAATCCTCTGCTCGGAGCGGTCCTCGTTCCCCCCGCGGTCCCGCAACCCGCCGACACGTTGATCGTCAGTGCACTCGATAGCTCGGTCGGGCTCCGGAGCGCCTGCCTGGACAGCACGATCTACTTCCGGGTCGAGGCAAAGGACGCGTTCGGAAATATCTCGCGTCGTTCAGTCGCCGTCGGCGCCGCGCTCAAAGACACGACACGCCCTGCGGTTGTGCGGGGGACGACCGCAGAGGGATTTGACGACTATATCCGCGTCAAGTGGGAGCTGAATACCGACTGCGGCATCGACCAGTACCTTGTGTACCGTTCGCTCTGCGATCGCGGGAAGTGGTACCCGTGCCCGCCGAAGAATGCGAAAGGGGCGACGGCCGGTGAGGTTTCGGCTGCGTCAAACGGGAAACGGGGCGATTGCGGCGGTGCGTTTGTCCTGGTGGGAGTACTCCCCGCGTCGCTCGCCAGAACGAGGGGTAACCCCACCTACTTCGACGACCACTCCGTTCCGCCCGGTTCTCCGCTCTGCTATGCGTATGTCGTCAAGGCCCAGGACCACTCGCAGAACATCAGCGGCTCGTTCCCGGTCCCGAACGTCCCTCCGGAGATCATCATATGTCAGCGTCTGCGCGACCGGACTCCTCCTGAGCCTGCGATCGTTGCAGGACTCTTCGCACGGGACGACTCCATACAGGTGGACTACATCGGGCCGCCGGTGCAGGACATCGCGGCCTATCACGTGTACAGGTCCGACTCGGGCCAGTTCGCGAGCTACCACTGGGTGGGGGGGATGACGGTTGTTCCTCCACCAGGGACCGGCGTGGCTCTTCTCACCCCCTACAAGCCTCCGCCGCAGATCAATTGCAGCGACATCCCGCTCGTGAGCAACCCGTATATGAGCGCCGGCACATTCTTCGACCGGAAAGTGGAGCGGAAGCATATCTACTGGTACAAGGTTCTCGGGATCGACAGGAGCGGGAACGAGAGCCCCGGCGACAGCGCGCTTGCGATCAGCACGTTCACGTTCGCGACGAACCGGGAGGCCCCGCCGCAGATCGTCTCGGTGACGGCGACAGACAACCCCTGCGCGCTCACGCTGAACTGGACGCCGGGGTATGACACGACTCTCGTGAAGGGATTTTTCGTCTTCCGGAGCACTACCGCCGCCGGCCAGTACTATCAGCTCGAAGGGATTCAGCGGAACAACACGTTCGCCGATCCGAAGGTGGAGAGGAACACGGCCTATTTCTACCGCGTCGTCGCGCTCCGCCGGGACGGGATGCTCACGAGTATGTCTGATCCGAAGAGTGGTCTACATCCGTAGGAGGAAGAATGAGGAGATTGCGCACCGCCGCATGGGTTCTCGCGGTCCTGATCGTGACAGGGTACGAGAGTTCCTTCGCCCAGAATCCCGACCGGACTGCCGCCGCAAAGTACGGATGGGGATTCCGCAATTTTGCCGACAAGGAATTCAGCTGGGATCTGTTCTCTCATTCGTTTTTCGGCGTCCCCCTCGACCCGAACAGCACGTGGCTGACGGCGACGTTCGACAGGGCGTTCTATGAAGCGGCGTACCGGTTCAAGCTCCCTCAGGCGAACGGCAACTGCTTCGGCATCTCACTGATGAGTATCATGATGAACAGGTTCGGGGGGTACTACGGCTACTGCGCGCCGCCGATCGCGTGGAAAGGGGATACGACCAAGTACTGGGGGGGGAATGCGACCGGTCCGGTGGATACCGCGCTGCACAGGATAATAAACATCATGCACGGACGCCAGTTCTCGCTCGCCGCGGTGGAGTCGTATATCGACCAGGCGATGAGTGGTCACTCGCTGAATTGCAACAACGGTGTCACGCTGGCCGAGCAGACGATCGGTAAAGAAGGACCCTGCGTTGTCTCGATTACCGAAACTCCCTCCCCGACCGGCGGCGGGCATGCGCTCGTCGCGTACGGAGTCACCCGGGACACCAATACGAACACAGCCCGGATATGGGTGGTCGACCCGAACCGTCTCTGGGCCGTCCCGACGAATGTCGACAGCGGCTGGTATGCCGGGGACAGTAATCATATCGATTGCGATCTCGCAAGCGGGAAGTGGAGCTTCACCATGGCGCCTCACGATCCCTGGCCTCACGGAGGATCCGGGCATCTCATCATAGTCCCTGCGTCACTTGTCGGTCTTCCGGGGCGCGTCCCTTCGTCGCTGGGGTTGGCCTTGGGCGAGCTCCTGAGCAAACTATTCCTTTTCGACGGAACCCAGCCGTACCTGAGGTGCGTCACGCCGTAAGGTGCCGGGCGCATTTTCGTCTCCTGGCAAAATAGCTGACCACTTTGGCCGCGGGCGTTCAAATTCCCGGCAGTTCAAACTCTCGGCCTGTCACATTCCCGGCCTTTCCCCCCCTTAGATCGGCACAATCCGTATATTACACCCGGGGATAAGGGGAGTGCCCCTTTTCCTTCACCATTTCTCGTTAGACTTTTTGGACTGTTGGCAGTGCTCCCCTTCGTAGGACCAGGGCACGGGGAGGAGAACCACAAGGGAGGATTCGTGGGGATGAAGATTCAACTCGCGGTGCCGCATACACTGGTTGGCCGTCTGATTGCCACGCTTCTGGTGATTCTTGGTGTGGCAGTCATTGCCTTCTTTTTCGCGGCAGTCCTTGTCGTTGCTGCGGTTGGCGTGGCGGTCTGGGTCCTCCGGTCTGTGCTCACAGGCAGAAAGGGACAGGCAACAATCAGGGCTGACGAAGAAACGACGGAGTACGAAGTACTCGATGAAGATGTGCCCTCGAAGAAGGCGGGAGGAGAGCGCCTGCTGCCCGGGACCCCGACATCAGACCCCCCATTGCGCGAAGACGGATCAAAATAGATTCAACCGCAGGTCACGGCCGGACTTTAACAGCCCTCCCCGCTCTCTTCCTGCTTGCCCGGACAACGGACTGTCCCGTACGAACAATAGACGCAGCAATCACCGGGCTTCGGTCGGATCACCTTCTTGCAGCTCGTGCATTCGTAGAAAAATTGACATGACTCGGTGGGCATAGTTTCTTCTTTTTCAAATCCACAGTTGGGGCAGGTCAGTACCGATGCCAATTCGATTTCCACGTCCCCTCTCGCTAAGGTTGGTCGTGCTCGCAGGTGCAATGTGTGTCATTCTTCGCCTTCTCAAAACATTCGCGCCCTTCTTTCAGTGAAAGCCACGCAAGTCCAAGCGTTCCGATCGAATCGACATATCCTACCTTTGTTAATTCATAAACTCCGCTTGCAGCAAGCAGTATAACTGACATGTATATGCAGACTCTTGAGCATGCGGCGTCTGCAAGTATTGCGTCAGACCTCAATTCTGAGCCCACCTTTGTTTTGCCGTAAATCAGGGCCCACATGGCAGCTATTGAAAGTACCGCAATTACTACTCCCGCCATTGTCGTTGTTGGCCTGTGTCCTGTCCACAAATTGTAAATGCTTGTTGTCACAAGTCCGGCCACTAAAATATAAAAGGCATACCCTGTGATTTGCAGAGCAGTACGCTCGAAATTGTTTCGGTCGCTGTCGGGTTGCCTTTGAATTCGCATAATCATGTGTGCTATACCAAGACCCGAAATCATTTCAATGAAACTGTCCGCGCCGAATCCCAGTAGAGTCAGACTTTCATCTTCATAGCCAAAGTAGGTGGACGCAATCCCCTCGACAATGCTGGATAAAACCGTGATGACGGCAAGTGCGAAAGCAATCCTGTAGAGACGCTTCA
>PMND01000035.1:0-549 GCA_003161955.1 Ignavibacteriota bacterium
CCCGATCCGGACGCGAAGAAGAACTGACGTCACAAGAGACAAACAGAAAGACGCACCGACGATGCACCACCTGATTTCGATACTCTCCAAGCCCGACAACGTCCCGATCGTGCTCATGCTGGTCCTGACGGTCTTTTACACCTGGCACTCGTTCTCGAAGGCGTTGAAGAACGACGCTCAGGGGTCGCCCGACGAAGCCATGCTCTCCGACAAAGTCCAGGTCTGGCCGTACCTGGTCAAAGTGGAATTCCTTGCCGCGCTCCTCGTCATGGCGATCCTCACCGTCTGGTCCATCACGCTGAACGCCCCGCTCGAGGCGCCTGCGAATCCGTCGCTCACGCCCAATCCGTCGAAGGCCCCGTGGTACTTCCTGGGGCTGCAGGAGATCCTTGTCTATTTCGATCCATGGATTGCGGGGGTAACAATCCCCACTCTCATCATCCTGGGGCTCTGCGCGATCCCCTACATCGACATCAACCTGAAGGGGAACGGCTACTACACCTTCCGTGAGCGCCGGTTCGCCATTCTCACGTTCTGCTTCGGTTTTCT
>PMND01000035.1:686-11438 GCA_003161955.1 Ignavibacteriota bacterium
CTCCGGCTGACGCTGAACATCAAGTACATTCTCGTCACCCCCTGGTTTAATATCTGAAGTGCATCTCAAGGAGAAAGGCGTGTTCACAAAGCGCGCACCGCGCCCCATAGAGGAGCGCAACTACAGCGTCTATTATGTCGTGTTCGCGGGATTCCTTTTCCTCGGGACGATGTGGGCCGTCGTCGACGAGGTGGTCACGCGCCGGCCGTGGAAGGACGTTCAGAGGGACTACCAGGCGCTTGCGGCCCGGAAAATGAAGGAACAGTATGACCAGGCGGTGACGGAGCTCGATTCCGCCAGCTACATGGATCTGAGCGCAAAGCTCGCCGCGGCACAGGACTCGTTGTCGTCCCCCGTGTACACCGGCGCGCTTGCAGGGTACGACAGGGTCCTGGAGTCTCTGGCCAGGGAGAACCGCCGCTACCAGTTTGCCAAGAGCCGCGGGGACGAGGCGTACTATTTTTACAAGAAATCGCTTCACGAGGGGGAGGAGAGCCCGAAGGAGAAGGAACGGCTGGCCTCGGACGAATCCGAGATGGCTTTCCACCAGACCGCCATCAACGCCCTGGAGAAGGAAAGGGACTCGGTTTTCTCCGTCCTGAACGGGTACCGGCAGGAGGTGAGGAAGAATCAGAACGCATTGACGGATCTCAGGAAGAAAACCGACAGGTGGGATGCGAAAGTGAAGAAGGCGGAAGGGGCGCCGATCGAGATCAAACAGGTGATGCTGCTGGACTATGACAAGAACCCGTTCAACGATCCCAAAGCGCGCATCGACAGGTGCCAGACATGCCACCAGGGCTGGAATGAAGATGTGATGGAGGATGCCCCGCAGCCCTACAGGAAGCACCCTCTCCCTTCCCTCCTCGCACTCCACAAGCCCGAGATCATGGGATGCACGCCGTGCCACAGGGGACAGGGGACGGCGCTTACGGCAGCGACCGCGCACGGGGAGGGGGACCCCTACTGGGAGAATCCGCTCCTGAAAGGGATAGATGTCTGGGCGTCATGTACGACGTGCCATGAGAACCAGAGCCACCTGGACGGGGCCCCGGTCTACTCCTCGGCCAGACGCACGGTGATAGAATCAGGATGTTTCGGCTGCCACGAGATCAAGGGATATACCGACCTCGGGCGNNGACGACCAGGCAGAAGCGATCACCGCGTACCTCGTCGAGGTTTCCGGGCGTGCTCCTTTCCCGATCGCACACGGGGCCTCCGCCGGAGGGAATGCCGCGAAAGGGAAAGAGCTCGTGGAGTCCGTCGGGTGCCTGGCATGCCACTCGATCGGTGAGCAGACAAAAGTCCGGGACCTCAGGGGGAGCAGCTATGATATGGCACCCGAGCTGACGCGCGTCGGAAGCAAGGTGACGCCCGACTGGATGTTCGAATGGGTGCGGAACCCGCGGCACTACAACCCGACGACCAAGATGCCGAACCTGAGGCTGACGGAGGGGGAAGCCCGGGACGTGACCGCATACCTCTCGACGATGAAGGACGGCCGGACGCAGGTCGAAAAGAACCTGGAACTCAGTTCGCCGGTGACGATCAGGAGGGGAGAGGGGCTCATCAGGGAATACGGATGCAGCGGCTGCCACCTGATCCCGGGGATGGAGAAGGAAGGGCGAGTCTCGGTCTCCCTTTCCAATTTTGGCCGCAAGCGTGTCGAGGAGATGGACTTCGGGGACACGAAGGTCCCCCATTCGTGGCACGACTGGGTGTCCAACAAACTGAAGAACTCGCGTGTCTTCCAGACGGACCGGATCGTCCAGAAGATGCCGGTGTTTGCGTTCAACGACGACGAGATCGCGCGCATAAGGCTCTTCCTCCTCTCACAGACGAAAGACCAGCCTGACACCCGGTACATACAGGCCTTCGACTTGAAGCAGCAGCAGATTGAAACGGGGCGCAAGATTGCGTACCAGTACAACTGCCGCCAGTGCCACCAGCTCGAGAACGAAGGACGGTATATCTCCGCCATCATCGACGATCCCGCATTCCTGCCTCCCATTATTACCGGCGAGGGGAAGAAAGTGCAGGAACCCTGGTTGCGTGATTTCCTGAAGAACCCCTCCGCCGCCGGTTCGCCGAACACGATACGGCCGTGGCTCAAGACGCGGATGCCGACATTTTCGCTGACCGACGCCGAGATCTCCGCGCTGACGAAATACTTTCTCGGCCTGAGCAACCAGGAGCTTGAGGTGAGGGACTACCGGGCATTCCAGCCCGACCCGGTCCTCCTCCCCGTCGGGAAATCGATATTCACGGATTTCCAGTGCATCAAGTGCCATCCCGCCGGGAACGCCGCGCCGAAGCCGGGGGAAGCAACGACGTCCGACCTGGCGCCGAACCTCACGAAGGCGAGGGACAGGTTGAAACCGGAGTGGATCGTGGAATGGCTCGCCGACCCGAACAAGCTCCAGGAAGGGACGAGGATGCCGACGTTCTTCCCCGACGGCCAGTCCCCGCTCCCGGAGGTCCTCGGGGGGGACGCACGAAAGCAGATGACCGCGATACGCGATTATGTCATGAGCATTGGACAGCCGGCAAGGACACAGATGTCGGCGCGCTGAATGTGAAACACAAAACAAACAACTCATCCATCCAAGGGGAGGCAGCACAATGAATTGCAGATCCTTTGCACTCGCGGCACTGTTGATTGCCTGCGCGGGAGTCGCCGCGGCCGGAGACGTCACCGGGAAGATATCGTTTTCGGGGAACGCGCCGAAGCCGGCGCGCATTATGATGAACGCCGATCCGGTGTGCGTGAAGCAGCACAAGACCCCGGTCGTCGGTGAAGAGGTTGTCGTCAATACGAACGGCACTCTGAAGAACGTGCTCGTCTATGTGAAGGAGGGGCTGGGGAGCAGGAAATTCGATCCGCCGGCGGGAAAACTGGAGTTCGAACAGAAAGGGTGCCAGTATACCCCGCACGTCCTCGGCATACAGGTAGGGCAGGAGCTGGAGATAGTGAACGGCGACCCGACGCTCCATAATGTGCATTCGCTCTCGAAGGAGAATGCGCAGTTCAACGTCGCCCAGCCGAAACAGGGGATGAAGCTGACGAAGAAATTCGACAAGCCCGAGGTGTTCAAGGTGAAGTGCGAGGTGCACACATGGATGGGCGCCTACATCGGCGTCTTCGGCCACCCGTATTTCGCCGTCACCTCCGATGACGGCTCGTTCAAACTGAAGAACCTCCCGGCGGGGGACTACACGATCGAGGCGTGGCACGAGAAGTACGGCACGCAGACGATGAAGGTGAAAGTCGCCGCGGGCGGCGCGGCCACGGCGGATTTCAAGTTCGAGGGGAAGTGAGCGGGCATTCAACGCACATACGCGAAAGGGACAACACACGTGAGTGAAGCCGCACCAGGCGCTCTTGCAGGGATCCGCACGGACCACCACGCGCCCCCGGGGTTCTGGCGCACATATGTCTTCTCGCAGGATCACAAGACGATCGGGATCCAGTACGCGATCACGGCGCTGCTGTTCCTTCTCTTCGGATTCACGCTGATGATGATCATGCGCTGGCAGCTCGCTTACCCCGGCCAGTCGATCCCGTTCATCGGAAAATTCTTCGGCGATGCGAATGCGCCGGACGGGGTCATGCTCCCCGAATTTTACAACCAGCTGGGCGCCATGCACGGGACAATCATGGTCTTCCTCGGCGTGGTCCCGCTGGCGGTGGGGGCGTTCGGCAACTATGTCATGCCCCTGCAGATCGGCGCGCCCGACATGGCGTTCCCGAAACTCAACATGATGAGCTACTGGATCTACTTCGTGGGCGGACTGACGATGCTCTCGAGCTTCCTGATTCCGGGGGGCGCCGCCGCTTCCGGGTGGACGTCGTATGCCCCCCTGTCGGTGATCGCGACAGCCGGACAGACGGTCTGGCTCTTCGGGATGATCTGCCTGATAACGTCGTCGCTCCTGGGGTCGGTGAATTTTATTACGACGATACTCCAGCTCAGGGCGAAGGGGCTCTCCTTCATGCGTCTCCCGTTCTTCGTCTGGGCGCAGCTCGTCACTTCGTTCCTCCTCCTTTTGGCGTTCCCGCCCCTGGAGGCGGCCGGGGTCCTGCAGCTCATGGACAGGCTGGCCGGAACAAGCTTCTTCATGCCGAGCGGGCTCGTGGTGAGCGGCCAGCCGCTGGCGTACACCGGGGGGGGGAACCCGCTCCTCTGGCAGCACCTGTTCTGGTTCCTTGCCCACCCGGAAGTGTACGTCCTGATCCTGCCGGCGATGGGGATCGTGGCGGAAGTTATCGCCAACAACACCCGCAAGCCCCTCTGGGGTTACCGGTCCATGGTGTATGCCACAATCTTCCTCGGCTTTATGTCGTTCGTCGTCTGGGCGCACCATATGTTCCTCACCGGGATGGGGACGGTGATCAGCTCCTTTTTCCAGGCGACGACGATGATCATCTCGATCCCGTCGATCATCATACTGACGGCGTTGTTCCTCTCCCTCTGGGGGGGATCGATCCGCTTCACAACCCCCATGCTCTTTGCGCTGGCGTTCCTGCCGATGTTCGGTATCGGTGGACTGACGGGTCTCCCCCTGGGGCTTGCCCCCGCGGACATCCATCTGCACGATACGTACTACGTGATCGGCCATTTTCATTACGTCGTCGCTCCCGGGACGCTCTTCGCGCTCTTTGCGGGGGTGTACTACTGGTTCCCGAAGGTGACGGGGAGGAAGATGAACGACACGCTGGGGAGGATTCATTTCTGGCTCTCTTTCGCGTTCATCAACGGCGTATTCATGCCGATGTTTATACAGGGACTCGCCGGCGTATCGCGGCGCCTCTATGACGGCGGGGCGATGTACTCGCACGCGCAGGGGGTCATGCATCTCAATGTCTTCATGTCGATCTGCGCCTGGTGCCTGGGACTCGCACAGATCCCGTTCATTTTCAACTTCTTCTGGAGCATCTGGAAAGGGAAAAAGGTGTCCGCCAACTACTGGGACGCGACGACGCTCGAATGGGCGGCGGCGACCTCCCCCCCGATGGCGCACGGAAATTTCGCGACGACCCCGGAAGTGTACCGGGGGCCCTACGAATACAGCCCCCCCGGGAACGCAGCCGACTTTCTGCCGCAGAACCAACCTGTGGAGGCCCGCTAGCGATGCAGATACCGTATACCGTCGAACCGCGGCCGGACACCGGCGTCTACAACGCGAAGCTCGGGATCTGGCTCTTTCTGGCGTCTGAAGTGATGCTCTTCGGCGCGCTGTTCTCCTCGTACGTCCTCCTCCGGGTCGGTGCGACGACATGGCCCCACGGGTATGAGCACCTGAACATCCCGCTGGCCACAGTGAACACGGTGGTCCTGATTACGTCGAGCGTGACGATGGTGATGTCGTGGGCGTCCCTGGCACTGAAAAACCTGCGGAAGTTCCGCGTGTACATGGGAGCGACAGTCGGACTGGCGTGCGTCTTCCTTGTCATCAAGGGATTCGAGTATGCCGCAAAGTTCGAGCACGGCCTCTACCCGAGCGAGAGCACGTTCATGGCGATCTATTTCACTCTCACCGGACTCCACGGTCTCCATATCATCGGGGGCATCGTCGTCAACTGCTACCTCCTGGGACCCGGGAGCAAAATGTGGAAGACCGATCCGGCACGGTTCACGAACCGTGTCGAGATCGCCGGCCTGTACTGGCACTTCGTGGACCTCGTCTGGATCTTTCTGTTCCCCGTCCTCTACTTACTCTAGGAGCCTCCTGTGGAAACTGCAAGCGCCGAGAGCGTCAGGAAACATGTCAGGGTCTACGTGACCGTCTTTGTGACGCTCATGGCCCTCACGCTGATCACGGTGGCGATATCCACGCTCCACCTCGGGACCGTGGCCGCCATCCTCGTGGCCCTCTTCATCGCGTCTCTGAAGGCGTCGCTCGTCGCCGCGTATTTCATGCACCTGATTTCCGAGAAAAAGCTCATTTACGCCGCGCTGACGCTCACCGCCGTCCTTTTTTTGGTGCTGATGGTGATCCCGGTGTCTCATTTCGCCGACAGGGGGCTCTGACATGTCCCTCAAAGCCTTCCACCTGCTGTTTGTCACCGCGTCCGCGATACTCGCATTCGGCGTCGGAGCCTGGGGGATCGAAGCGTATTCCTCCCGGGGGGAAGGAGGGACTCTCCTTCTGGCCCTCCTCTCGCTCCTCTTCGGCGCCGGGCTTGTCGTCTACGGCGTCAAGGTCCGTACTAAACTGAAAGGCCTGGGTGTCCAATGAAGCACACTCCTGTTCGCATAGCCGTGTTACTGGCGGTGCTGGGGAGCCTCGCAGTGCTCCGCGCCGGCGCATGTCCTGTCTGCTACGGCGCACCCGATTCCGCTTCGACGCAGGGGATGACCGCGGCGATATTCAGCCTCCTGGGTGTGACCGGGGGGGTGCTCGCGGCGTTTGGAGCGATGTTTCTCCGGATCCGCAGGCGGACCCGGGCGATCCTCCGGGAGGCGGGCCTCCCCCAGTCCATCGAAAACACGACAGTCAAGGAGGCTGAATCTCATGGGTGAATTCCTGGGACTCCCCTTCGACGCGTCCGCTCACGGGCCGCTTATCGACAGGATGATCATACTCGTCCACTGGCTCATGCTGGTCCTCTTCACCGGCTGGGGGACCTATTTCGTCTACGCCCTCCTCCGCTTCCGCCGCTCCAGAAGCGTGAAGGCGGATTACCGGGGGGTGCGCAATCACGCCTCCAGTTACATTGAGGGGGTCGTCGCCCTGATCGAAGCCGTTCTCCTCATCGGTTTCGCCATCCCTCTCTGGTCGATGCGCGTCAACGACATCCCTCCCGAGAGCGATGCGACGGTTGTCAGGATAGTGGCGGAGCAGTTTGCGTGGAACGTCCACTATCCCGGGCCGGACGGCGTGTTCGGGAAAACCGACATCACTCTCATTTCGTCTGAGAACCCTCTGGGCCTCGACAGGAACGATCCTGCGGCAAAGGACGATATCGTGACGATCAACCAGCTCAACCTTCCGGTCGGGAGACCCGTCATCATACACCTGAGTTCGAAAGACGTGATCCACAGCCTCAATCTCCCCCTCTTCCGGGTCAAGCAGGATGCCATCCCCGGGCAGAGCATCCGTGTCTGGTTTACCCCGACGGTGACAACGGCCGACATACAGCACACGATGGCGAAGAAATTCTCCGTCCCCTCCGGAAAAGTCCCTGAAGAGATCGCCTCTCTGGTGACGCTTGCCGATTACACGGGGAAGGACGGACAGGTGGTGCTGGCGAAAGGGGCTTCCCTGACGGATGACGTTCTCCCCCTTCTCCGGGATGCCGGAATTTCGGAGATCATCCTCGCACCCGAGACGCCGACAGAGATCGCCTGCGCCCAGCTGTGCGGGCTGGGGCATTACCGGATGCGCGGTTTCGTCACGGTTCAGACTCCGGAAGAATACAAGGCATGGGTCGCCGATCAGGAATCACAGATTGCGCAGTGACGATGACCTATAACCCCCCTCTGCACCGATTCGCCTTCTTCACCGCGTGCGCGACATTCTGCCTCGTGATCGCGGGGGGGCTTGTGACGAGCACCGGCTCGGGCCTGGCGGTGCCCGACTGGCCCCTCTCATACGGGCAGGTGATGCCCCCCATGGTGGGAGGGATACTCTACGAGCATGGCCACAGGATGGTGGCCACATTCGTGGGTCTTCTCACAACGATACTCGCCGTGTGGCTCTGGCGTAAAGACGACAGGCGCTGGGTGAGAATCCTCGGAGTGGCCGCGCTGGGTGCCGTCATAGTGCAGGGAGTACTCGGCGGACTCACGGTGCTGTACCTGCTGCCGACCCCGGTCTCCGTCGCACATGCGACGCTCGCCCAATCTTTCTTTTCGCTGACTGTCGTCCTGGCCCTCGTTACATCGCGGGGGTGGAGGGAGGCGGTTGCGGAGCCTCTCCCCGTCACCGGGAGGACGCGGCTCTTCATACTCGCTGCAGCGGGAGCCGTTTTCCTCCAGCTGGTTCTCGGCGCCTGGATGCGGCACAGCGACGCCGGACTGGCGATACCGGATTTTCCTCTCTCCTACGGGAATCTCTTTCCACCTTCCGGCGCGGAGGGACTTTCATGGATCAACGAACAGCGGAGAGAGTTCTATGATCTCCCTCCGGTAGAGGCCTCGCAGGTCTGGATACATTTTGCCCACAGAGCAGGCGCACTCCTTGCCGGGTTCACAGTGATCGCCTGCGGGATACACATGCTCCGGGCGCACCCGGGTGATCGACGGCTGCGTGAACCGGCCATCGTGATGATGATGCTCGTCACGGTCCAGTTCCTCCTCGGAGCTCTCACGGTCTGGACGGGGAAAGGGGTCCAGATTGCGACGGCCCACGTCGCGACGGGGGCGCTCCTTTTCTGTGCATGCGTGTTCATTGCTGCCCGCTCGTTCCACCTCTACGCACTTCCGGACACTGAACCGGAGTTTTCCGTCTCTCCTCAGCCGACACGTACATGAGAACGCAACTGACCCCGCGCGGAAGCGGGACGCTGGCGCTCGACCGATCCCGCGCGATGGATTACATCTCTCTTACGAAGCCGGAGCTGACGATTCTCTCTGTCCTGACGGCGCTTGCCGGATATTACATGGGGGCAGGGGGTGTGCTGGAGGGGGCCGGATTGATCCATACGCTGCTCGGGACCGCGATGGTCGGGGGCGGATCCGGCGCTCTCAACCAGTACATCGAACGCCGTTACGACGCGCAGATGAAACGGACGGAGAACCGGCCTCTCCCCTCCGGGCGGATTGCGCCCCGCGAGGCACTCCTTTTCGGGCTGCTCCTTTCCTGCGGCGGGATTGTCTACCTGGCCGCCTGCGTCAATATGCTGACCGCTCTGCTTGCCGCGGTCACATGCGTCACGTACCTTTCACTGTATACCCCCCTGAAGAGGCTCACACCGCTGGCGACGCTTATCGGCGCAATTCCCGGAGCCCTCCCGCCGGTCATGGGATGGACTGCGGCCACAAACGAGATCAACTCCGGGGCCGTCATCCTTTTCGGAATACTTTTCTTCTGGCAGATGCCGCACTTCCTTTCACTCGCCTGGATGTACAGGAAGGACTACGCCCGGGCCGGGTACCGCCTCCTGGCCGTCCTGGATACAGGAGGGAGGAGATCCGCGACACAGGCCATTCTCCACACATGCCTGTTGATACCGGTCTCACTTCTCCTCGTCCGGTGGGGAGGTTCGGGGATGATCTACGGCGTCTCCGCGGCGATACTCGGGGCCGGTTTCCTGCTGTTTTCGATCCTTCTCCTGTTGCGCCGGACAAGCGTCGCGGCAAGAAGGCTCTTTTTTGCCTCTCTCATGTATCTCCCGGCGCTGATGCTGGCAATGGTCCTCGACCGGGTACTCCGCTGAGCATCCCATTGAGCGTGCACGACCTACCGCTTCTCAATGCAATCCTGAACGGATCCAGCGCTCTCTGCCTCCTTGCGGGCTTCTACTTCATCCGGATCCACGAAATCCGGAAACACCGGGGATGCATGATAGCCGCACTTGCGTGCTCCACACTCTTCCTAACCTCCTATCTGGTGTACCACGCTCAGGTCGGGAGCATCCGCTTTGCGGGTGAGGGGGCCGTCCGCGTAGTTTATTTTACGATACTGGTCTCCCACACGCTCCTGGCCGCGACAGTCCCCCCCCTGGCAATCATCACGTTGAGAAGGGCTCTTCGTGCCAGATTTGACAGGCACAGAATGATCGCCCGATGGGCGCTTCCTGTATGGCTCTACGTTTCGGTTACGGGCGTTGTGATATACCTGATGCTCTACAGGCTATATCCTTCAGTCTGATTCAACCGGTGTGCATATAAAACGAATAAAGCGGAGAAGAGTAATATATTGCAGGTAAACAAGTTATACGCGTATTCCTGATATACAATCTGTCAGTAAAACCGCAAAGTCCATCTTCACCCTGTTTGCCACCTCCGTTACCTCTTCATGGTTCAGCTTCGATGAGCCGATACCGGTTGCCTTGTTCGTTATGCATGAGATACCAAGCACTCTCATCCCCAGCATGGCTGCAAGAGCCACCTCTTTGACCGTGGACATCCCCACAGCATCCCCGCCCAGCCTGTGTATCATCTCCACCTCCGCCGCGGTTTCGTAGGACGGCCCTTTAACCGCGGCATACACACCGCGCCTGAGGGGGAGTCCACGAACCGCCGCGACACGTGATGCGTGCTCCGTGAGCACAGGGTCGAATAGATCTCGATTCCCGCCATGGTTTCCGGGTATCCCCGTAGCATGGAACGTGAAGTCGATCTGATCGGTAATGAGCATGAGGTCCCCGGGGGAGAACTGGCGGTTGATCCCTCCCGCGGCGTTTGTCACGATGAGCGTTCCCGCGCCCAGCTCGGCGGCGACGATAACGGGGAAGAGGACCATGGACAGATCGTTGCACTCGTACAGGTGTATCCTCCCCTGGAATGCAATCAGATTCCTGCCGGCGAGGCTCGCAGACACGATCTGGCCCTTATGACCCTCGACAGTCGACCGGGGATAGGAGGGAATCCCGCCCGAAGGGAATATGAGCCTGTGGGGGAGGGACTCCGCAAAGTCGCCAAGCCCGGACCCGAGCACGAGCGCGATGTCGGGGGGAGCCGGGAGTCTTGAACGGAGGAACCGTACTGAGTCGCCGTACGGGCGGGAGTGGAAGAGTCTTCTGATTTCGGGGGTGACCGTGGGCATCCGTCACGGCCGCGGGGGCTGAAAACAGCGCCTGCAACG
>PMND01000104.1:0-566 GCA_003161955.1 Ignavibacteriota bacterium
GCCGGTCCGTACCCCCCCACGAATATGTTGTTCCGCACGACGATGTCGTGGCCTCCGTTGCTGTACACTGTTCCGAATGAAGCGACCTTGTAGAAGACGTTCCCTTCAATGAGGACGCCGCAGGTTGCGTCGTCGCAGTACACCCCCATTGTCCACTTCCGGTCGGGGCGCCCCACGTGATGGAAAAAATTCCACCGGACGGTGTTCCCCTGGTCGCTCGGGTCCCTCCCAAGGTACCACGCCGACGCGTCGTTGGAGTTCCGGGCGACGTCGTGTATGATGTTAAACTCAAACCGGTGGTCGTTGCCGTGGACAAATACCGCCTGCATGTCGCCGTTGTATATCTCGTTATGTGCGATGATGTTGCCGCACCCGTCAACGATCACCCCCGACGCCCCCGCTTTGTTCCTCCTGTCGTAGTCGTGTATCCTGCAGTCCGTTACGNNGGTGTTTACATATCCTTCGGAAATGAAGCTTCCCACTTCCCGTGAGACCGGAACTCCTTTGTAGTCATCCGCGGCGGCACCCGGGAACGCGGGCCGGGCCCCTTTCCCCATCATCACCCC
>PMND01000104.1:641-7114 GCA_003161955.1 Ignavibacteriota bacterium
AAATTCTCCCCGCTTGCCAGGCCGTACATGTGAGGCGAAGCGAGCGTCACCTCGTGCCGGGCCGTATCGATCGAGGCGACCCGGATCCTGTCGTCCGCGAAGCCATAGTTGAAGAATCCCTGCAGCCATACGTCAGGTATCCCGGCCCAGCGCGCATGGCGCTCGTCGGTGTAGCGGAATTTCCCTCCGCGGTTGGAATGGTCGCTGTTGCGCGGGACGGAACCGGGTTCGAGAATCGGTCCGAGTGCGATTCCGCCTTTGTTGGGGTAGCGGGCCACCTGCATGACAGTGTCGTTCCAGAAGAGCTCCATCGAGGCGGGCACCACTGGAAGCCCGAACCCGAATTGCCGTTGCGTTCCGAAATCCGCTATCCCCAGTTCCTTCAGGTCCGCCTCCATGACGTGCGGTTTTGAGCTGTCGGGGAGACGTCGGAGCGCGTCTTTGTCCCGGACCGGGTGAAAGAGGGAGGAGGGTATCGTGGCGCCACCGGAGAGTCGGACGGCGGCTCCAGGCACAGCCGAGTATGTCACGCGACTTCCAGGACTTCCGCCGTCTTGTGCGTCAATCTCAAACGTCCGTGTGAGGGGATATGTCCCTGCGGAGAGCCAGACCTCGATCCCGTCCGTGCCGGCAGGGTTCTTGAGTCTTCTCAGTTCGCGGACTGCGTCGCGCGCCCGCTCGATCGTTTGGAACGGTTTCTCCCGGGTCCCGGGGTTCCGGTCATTGCCGGCGGGGGAGATAAAAAATTCTGTTCCCTCTGCTCGGGTGAAAAGAAGTGAGGCGAGGAGGGCGGTGAACGCAGTGCGCATGATCGTATCACGGAACTTCAGTGAGCCGCCCGCTCCCGCTGCTCTCGCTTTGCACGGGAGAGCGTCCAGAGATTGGACTTCATGTCCACAGATGGTTCCAGCCATTTGTTTTCCGGATTTTCGGTGAGAAGCGCGGAGGCTGTGGGGGGACGAGAAACAAAGCCAATATACCCTCCGCGGGTGAGACGTGCAATACTTCCGGTTGAAACTGTTGAAGACCCGGCATATATTCCCTTGTGGCGCCAACGGAGTTGAGTTTGTAGCATCCAGGGAGGCTTACATAATGATGAGACGATATTGCTGGTATTCAATCATTCTGCTCTTCCAGACCGGAGGATTTCACGGCATGATCGATGCGATGACATTTATCGCTGCTGACAATCCATCAATCCAGTATTTCGGCCGTTGGGATATGACGGATCCCCTCCGTCCCCGGTATTCCTGGCCCGGCGTGTACATATGCGCGGAGTTCAGGGGCACGCGCATCGGCGTTCGTCTCCTTGACACGACCGACTACTTCAATGTCTACATCGACGGATCTCTGCACGGTGTGTTCCACGGCTCGAAGCGGGGCGGACCGGACTACATCGTTGCCGACTCGCTGAAGGATGGACGCCACTCGTTCAGGTTCAGCAGAAGGAATATCACGTTTGAGGAGCCGTACACATTTTGCGGTCTCCTGCTCGACGAAGGAGGGGAGATCCTGACGCCGGCGGCTCCGCCGTCGAGAAAAATGGAGTTCATCGGGGACTCGTTTACCGCCGCCGAGAGCGATGAAGCGACCGTGCAGGCGCTGGACTGGGAGGCGCGGTATCCTGTAACGAACATCGATGCGGGATTTGCCCCTCTCATCGCGAAGCACTTCGGCGCACAGTACCACACGACGTGCAGGTCGGGAAGCGGCATGTACTGCGACTGGCAGGGAAATCTGAACCAGACAATTCCGGCGAGATTCGACCGCACCCTCATGGAATCCGTCCAGCCAAAATGGGATTTCGCGAAATGGGTCCCCGATGTGGTTGTCGTCTGTCTCGGGCTTAACGACTATTCAGGTCTCAAGGACAGCGCCGGGAACGTGACCGAAGAGAAGTCTGCCCTCTTCCGTTCTGCGTACAGGAGATTCCTGGGCACGCTCCGGACCGTCTATCCCGGGATCCGGATCGTTGCGGTCGCGGCGTCCGAAGAGTGGATACGCGAAAACGTCAGGAAGGTTGTGGATGAGGAGCAGCAGGGGGGCAATCGCACAATCTCCTATGCGCGGTTCGATCACTTCGATCGCGGCTATGTCGCATACGGCCATCCCACGGTCGAGACCCACAGGCGAATGGCGGAGCAACTAATTTCGCAGATGGACACGTTCCATCTGTTCCGGGAACAGGGCGAATAACCGCCGTTGAACTCTCCCCCGATTGGTGTTATATTCCCGGAGTTTCCTGACTTCTGCGTCGCACACACCCTGGAGGATTTCTATGGTCCGGAACCTGTCGTTGTTCGCATGCGCCGTCATTGCGGCCGTGATCCCACTGAAAGCCGCGGAAGTATTTGAAAAGGACACGATCCGAACGTCCGCGGGAAATGTGGAAATCACTTTCGTCGGCCATGGCACCCTCATGCTCCGGTGGGGGGGAAAGGTCATCCACATCGACCCGTGGAGCAATCTCCCCGGTTTCAGCACTCTGCCGCAGGCGGATCTGATTCTCGTCACGCACCAGCACGGCGACCACCTTGACTCGGCGGCTATCAGCCGGCTCAGGACGCCGACGACCGTTCTCCTTCTCACCGCGAAGTGCGCCGAACGGGTGCGCGGCGGCACCGTCATGAAGAACGGCGACGTAGAGAAAGTCCTGGGCCTCAGCGTCGAAGCCGTCCCGGCGTACAATCTCGTCCACATGCGCCCCGATGGGACGCCGTTCCATCCGAAGGGGGAGGGGAACGGCTACGTGGTGACGATCGGGCACACGCGGATTTACATAGCGGGGGACACCGAAAACACCCCGGAGATGGAAGCGCTCAGGAACATCGACGTCGCTTTTCTCCCCATGAATCTCCCCTATACGATGACCCCGGAAATGGTCGCGGAGGCGGCAAAAGCCTTCAAACCGAAGATCCTCTACCCGTACCACTATTCCCAGACCGATCCCGCAAAACTCGCCCCGCTCCTGATAGACACAAAAGGGATCGAGGTCCGCGTCAGGAATATGAGGTAGCCGCGAGAGGCCGGGACGTCAGAGGTATTTCAGGAAGAGCCGGCGGAGAAAATCGACGAAGGGGTTTGTCAGTCCCCCGTGGACCGCGATGAGCAGGTTTTGCGGGTTGCCGATCGGGCTGAATGTGCTCCCGATCGTTATGCCGAGCGCGATGATGGAGTAGTTCATTGTACGAAAAGTGAAGGAGACCCGCCGTGGCCTGCGGCGGGTGTTGAATTTGACATCAGAAGTGCATCATTCTATATTGTCTGACAATCCGCCCGCAGGCAATCGTTCACCACACAGGCCGCGAATTTGAATCTTCTGTGGATCGCATTCGGCGTCGTCGTTGTCCTGATGCTGGCGATCGACCTCGGCATCTTCAACAGGAAGGCGCACGAGATCGGTTTCAGGGAAGCGCTCATATGGAGCATCGTCTGGACCGTCGTCGCACTCCTGTTTAACGGTGCGGTGTTTCTCTCTGTCGGGCCTGAACGGGGATTGGAGTTCTTCACGGGATACGTGATCGAACGGGCCCTCTCTTTCGACAATCTCTTCGTGTTCGTCCTTATCTTTTCCTACTTCGGCGTCCCTAGACAGTACCATCACCGCGCCCTGTTCTGGGGTGTGGTCGGCGCTCTTGTGACGCGCGCCATATTCATTGCGGCCGGCGTCGCCCTCATCGTCCGGTTTGAGTGGATACTCTATTTCTTCGGGGCCATCCTCGTCTACAGCGGCTGGAAGATGCTGAGGGAGAAGGACGTCGAAGTTCATCCCGACAGGAACATTATCATCCGCGCGGCACGAACGTTGTTTCCCGTAACTGCGGAATTCGGCGCGGGACGCTTCTTTCTCCGGAAGGAGCAGAGGCTCTTCCTCACGCCTCTCTTCCTCGTCCTCATCACGATCGAAACAACGGATATCGTCTTCGCCGTGGATTCGATCCCGGCGGTGTTCGGTGTGACTCACGACCCGTTCATCGCCTTCACCTCGAACATATTCGCGATCCTCGGCCTCCGGGCCAGCTATTTCCTCCTCGAGAGCATCCTGAAGACCTTCAAGTACCTGAGCCATGGTCTGTCTGTTGTCCTGATTTTCATCGGGCTCAAAATGCTCTTCGCCGAAATCGTTCACATCCCGATCGGCGCGGCGCTTCTGATCGTCATCGGGCTTCTCGGTGCCGCAATCGGTGCGTCGATGATCTCGGCGCGGCGCGGCAGTCCCGGCGCACGACGGCGTCGATGACCACGGTGCGCATAAACCGGAAGCTCCGGTGGCCGTCACAGTTCTGCTGTTATTGTCTCGCAGCCTCGATGTTCGTCCCGGCCGCGGCTCTCTCCGGGGTCAATCCCCGTGTCGTCCCTGATATCCCCGGGGTGATACGCCACGGGCCGCGGAACACAAGAGAGCTCGCTCTGACCTTTGATGCCTGCTCCTCCCGGGGGCGCGGGAAGCTCGACACGGCGGTCGCCCGTGTCCTCCTTCAGACGCGGACCCCCGCGACGATATTCCTCGGCGGGAAGTGGGCAAAGGACGTAGCGCGTGCGTTGCGTCCGCTCGTATCCGATTCTCTGATTGAATTCGGGAATCACGCGTACATGCATCCGCACCTGATGAGGCTCTCCGGCGACAGCATCGCTCAGGAGATCGGGAAGGCGCAGCGGGTCATAACGGGGGTCATCGGAAAGAAGCCGGTCCTCTTCCGTGCCCCGTATGGTGAAGTCGACGAGCGCGTCGCCGCGGTGGCAGAATCGCTCGGTCTGATTGTCATCCAGTATGACCTCCCCTCCGGCGATCCCGACTCCCTGATCTCTGAGCAGGCCATCGTCCGGTATGTTTCCTCGATGGCCAGGGGAGGTTCGATCATCGTCATGCATGTCAACACGCGCGGGTGGCATACGGCGGAGGCTCTTCCGGAAATCATCGCCAATCTCCGGAAGAAGGGGTATTCGTTCGTTACAGTGAGCCGTCTCATCGCCAGGCGGAAACTGCCGGGGAGAGCATCCCTGCGCTGACCGGGCCCCCGGCACTCAGTATCCTTCCTCCTGAACCTTGACCTTCCCCCTGAACGAGCGGAACATGTACGTGAAATAGCCGAGCGCGATGACGATCCCGGCGGTCCACCACGCTATCCCGATTCCCAGCCCGTAGCTCTGCGCAGCCGTATTGTAGACAGTCAGCCCGTACGTCTCGATTGTCGATGAAGGGAGGACGGAGGGGAAGAGCCCGAATGCGGTCGATGAGAGCATACCGACGATGAACGAGCACGACGAGAGGAACGCCTTCACGTCGTCCGGTTTTCTGTTGAAATAGAACATCCCGCACAGACCGGTCGCGGCGAGCAGCGGGAAAATACAGCCCCAAGCATGCTCGGAATAATTGGTCCAGATGCCGGGCCTGATGATGAACGTGGAGACGGCCGCGGCAAGCGAGAGGAGGAGCACTCCCCACGACCAGAGACGCGCGCTTGCGCGCGCCCGCACCTGGACGCCCCCCGTTGTCTTCATGGCGATGTAGTTGCCGCCGTGGACGGCGAGCGTCGAGAGCCCGACAAGGCCCATCAGGACTGTGAACCAGTCCAGTATGCCGGCGTCCGGCTGGACCGTAAACGAAGTCCAGAGCGGTTCGAAGAAATACCCGTCCGGGCCGAGAGGAACCCCCCGGACGACGTTCCCCAGGGCGGCCCCCATGAATATCGCAAGAAGCGCGCTGCCGGCCGAGAATGTCGCGTCCCAGAATGAATGCCACATCGGGTGATCCACCTGGTGGCGCATCTCTATCCCCAGGCCCCGGAGTATCAGGAGCCAGAGGACGATCGTCAGGGGGAGATAAAACCCGCTGAAGCTCGATGCGTACAGGAGCGGGAAAGCGAAATAGAGCGTTCCCCCCGCGGCGATGAGCCAGACCTCGTTCCCGTCCCAGAACGGACCGATCGCTCCGAGGACGCTCCGGCGCTCCTCGTTATTCCTCGCGATGGAAAGGTGCAGAATCCCCGCACCGAGATCGAACCCGTCGAGGACGACGTACATGCAGAGCATGAATGCGACTGCGCAGAACCAGAGCATCTCCATGGGGTCATTCCCTTTCGTGATGGGNNGCGGGGGTCCGGAGGAGGCCGTAGACAAGCCACGGCTGCCTCCCGAGTTCGGCTGTGGTCCAGCCTGCGGTGTTCGCAATGAACGGGAACGGGAACGAGAGCATGAGCACCCAGAGAAACGGCCGCGCGGCAAACACCCGCTTCCGCCAGAGCAGCCATGTCCCCNNNNAGCACGAGGGGGGCCCCGTCCACAGTCTGGAACAGCCCCTCCATTGCAGCCAGCGTGACGGGCTGGTTGAACGCGATATTCTTCCCCTGCGCGTCACCGGTGGGGAACGCCATCAGGAGCGACGAGATGAGCCCGGCGAGCACGCCGGTCCGGACGAATATTTTCCCGTACTCCTCATCCCTCAGGGCGAGGAGGTAATATGCGCCTGCCGC
>PMND01000053.1:0-8022 GCA_003161955.1 Ignavibacteriota bacterium
AACCTGTGCCTCAACAACATAGCGCACCGCAGCACTTAGCACGAACAATGTGCGGTGGAATCGGCGCATCGTGGGCCGATCGGTAGACCTTATCGGCTTTTCTTAACCTGCCTGACTATATACAACAGGATGAGAGCGCCGACAATCGCGGCAATCAGCAGGCCGAGAATGCCTCCGCTCGAAATGTTGAGTAGCCCGAATACCCACACACCGATGAAGGAACCTATCACCCCGACAATCAAATCACCGACCAGGCCGAACCCTGCGCCCTTCATTATTTTCCCGGCGATGAACCCGGCAACGATTCCGATAACGAGAAACAGAAGCAGATTCTCTGTGCTGTAATTCATATGGCCTCCTCCTAATTAAGGTTGATTGTTTTCAATCACGGTGCAGCCGATCCCGGGGATGGCCACGGGCCTCAGGCAACTCAATCAACCTTTTTCAATCAGGGGACAAAGGGTATCCCTCATGGCACTGAAGGATACCGATGACAATACTGATTGAAAATAGGCTAGAAGGATGAAAAGGGAGTTAATCCATTGTCAGCACAGGATCCCCACCCTTCTATGAAAGTGATCCGGTTTTCGGCGGACGCGGTGAGTGTATGCGGGGAGACCATCTGCTAACTATACGGGGACGGTTCGGTAAAGCGGAAATTGGAAGACGCCTACGAAAAAGAGGGCTCAACCAGTCGGTTTTCGACTGATTGAGTCCCCATGTGGTTTGGCTCCGCGAGACACACTGGAACTCGAATATATCTCCCTGCGAATCCCGGTCGAAATCATCAATTCCCCCCAGAGGAGGAAAGGTCTTATCGATGCACCAAGAGCGTGTCCAAGAGGTCTTGGGGTTATCAGAAGGCGACATATCCCGGCTGTGCGATCGCGGCCTGATCCTTCCCAGGCGTAAGATGCCGGCCCAGAAACCCAAGATCGATTATGAAAAGCTCGCCAGGAACTACCGAGAGACAATGGACCGAATGCGGTTTGTCTCGCATTCTGATCTTGGGCGCCACCTGGGCGTGAGCAGGGTCTGGGTGAGCAGAGTATTGAAAGGGGTGAAGCAAAGGCCGGGCTAAGCTGGACGCATGGTCTATTTCTTGCGCTTCCCTTCTGTTTTCGGCTTCTCTTCTGGAGGTTCCACTTTTCCTTCATCAGGATCTTTCAGACCTTTCTCTCCCCCACCCGAAGCGGCCTTTGTCTCCCCTTCAAAACGCTCGCGGATCATTGGTTCAACAATTCTCTCGAACTCTGCCCAGCCCTCCTCTATCGTCATCGGAGGGTAAAGTGAGTTGAATACCGTTATGGACTGAACTATTTGGACTCGCAACATTGAATTTGATCGGATGGGAGGAGCTGCCAACAGCATTCAATGTTCCGTTGACGGCCAAGGATGTTGAGTGCACGAATTGTAGCCCGGACCCTGCAGGAGGGACACTCTTCCCCCCGTCTCTGTGATGCAAAGCAAATCGGCCGGTTGAAATTGACCGGGGCAGTTGTTATCTTGAAGTCAGCAAGTTCATTGAGCGAACGGCCTCTCGGATCCGGATTTCCGTCGAGAGGCCGTTTCTTGTTTGAGGGGGCGAGGCTCGGAGAAACGCCGGAGAGTACTTCCCGTGAATGACAGACCGGTCGCTATGACCTTGGCAATGTCGATTGCGCTCGCGCTTCACGCTGCGCTCTGCTTCCCCTCATGTGGTTTCGTGGAACCGGAACCGTATAAGAATCAGTCTGCACATGCTCCCGCGTTGCCTGTTCAGCCGGGAACGGTAAGCAACTATTCCGACCTGCAAGCCGTTGCAGGCACGATTGCTCCGAACTTCTTGCCCACCCGCGAAAGTTCTGCTATTGCCATGGTCGCATTCTGGATTGACTCAACCTTCGTGACAGATGCATTTCATCCACCTTATACGTTTACCATAAATACTACCGCGTGGCCGGAGGGGATGCATACTCTTACGTTCGGCGTCTATCTGAAGGGGGATTCGTTGGGCTTGCTCCAACTCCTCTCCGGACCGCCGACTCAAATGAGCGCAATGCGGCTGATTTTTGACCAGACTCCACCTACTCCCCCCTCCGGGGTGGTGGCGACCGTCGAGAATGGCTACGCTCGCATTTCCTGGACTCCGGTTGTGGACAGAAATTTCCATCACTACGATCTGTTGAGGAAACTTTATCTTGACTCGTGGGGGGGGTTAACAGAGTCCGATTTTACCATACCTGCGCGCACTACCGGCACAATCCTTGACACGACTGAAATCCTGGAAATCCCATACCCCAATCTGATTTATCTGGTAGGTTCTTCGAACAACGTTTCCACCGCCTATTCAACACCCGTGAGCATTAGGAGCGGGGTGGTTTCACTGGGACTCCAGGGTATGCCCGGCGCGATACTTGAAGGAGACAGTCTTGTCATCCTCATGAGCTCCAACTTTCCCTCGATGAGTCCGAGAAATCTGGCATCACTATCGACTCAGACAGGTCTGGTGAAAAGCACACGTTCGAGCAGCGGCCGGGGGCCGGTTGTGCTGAGCGTCGACCGAAGAATCGTGTACGACAGCTTCATCCCGGCGTACCAATTGTTCGACGCAAATAAACTGGAAGGGCTTGGATATGTCCCTGCCAACCAGCTTTTTGACAATTTTGCTGTTGGTTCGGACGGAAAGCTCTATTTGTCACTAGCCGCCGAGTTATTCGTCTACGATCCGACAACGTATTCGGTCATTCACAGCATCCAGGCATTCACCGGGTCCGCTCGACTCCTCAGTATGTCCCCCGCCGGGGATGCGCTCATAGCAGTGGACGGGAACGGCATCAAACGATTTGAAGTTGCAGGAGACTCTGCCGGGCAGGTGAACCAGGTTGTGAAACCGATCGGCGATCCAGCCTCCCAGCTTTACGTGGATTGGGCTGATTCAAAGCTCTATTACACCGGAGTAAATACGACGGTCCTGGAGCTGTGGGATCTGAAGTCGTTGACTCTTCTCGCCACCCTTCCAACCCATCCGGCATCGGTCAATGCATGGGAAATTGCCGACGTGAAAGCAAGTGACAGATACCTGTACGTGGCATTCCCGCTCGGTACCCCGACCGCTTCATATAATGCATTGCTCGTCGAGTACGACAAATCGACGATGGTGCAACACCGTTCGTGGTACTTCATCCGGCAGGCATCCGACACGATCATGAGAATCGGCGTGACACGCAAAGGGAGGTACTTGTTCATGTGCATCGGATCAAATCAATGGGGCATCGACCTTGGGATGCAACAATGAAAACCAAGTTGCTGTGTGCGCTGCTTCTGCTGATCTCCATCGTCAGCGGAGCAAACGCGCAGCTTAAAGAGGGCGAAACCCGGTTTTGGACTTTTATCTCGGTCGCCTACTGGGGCGCAGGATCAGACCTGAACGATTACTACAATGAAGTTCTCGGGTACTATCGCGACAACGGGATTCCGATTCCTACGCAAACAGCCTTTGGGACAACCCTCTGCATCAATGGCGGAATCCTCGTATGCCGGACTGGCACAATCAAACTCGGAATCTCTCTCGGGTACCGGTATTCTCCGGCCTATTCGAGCTATGAAGACTATGCAGGAACATTGAAAGTCAACGGATCGATACACACATACGAAATCGGACTCGTCATCAAGGCTACCATGGCAGAGTGGTGGGGTTTTCCGGTGATCCTGAGTTTCGAACCGGGCCTGGGTCACATGTATGCCACTATCACGCAGGATCTGAAGTATTTTGGCACACCTCAATTGAATTTCGACGCGAAATGGACTAACTCCGCCTGGGGGTATCATTGTCGGATGATGGTGGGAACCTCGCTTCCCGTGGGACAATTCGACCTGGGACTGAATGCCGGATATCAAGCCAGTTGGACCGAATCAACAAATGCACAGGAGTTCAACTTGCCGATGATCCTTAATGAGGCGGGGCCGGTCCTTCTCGTCAGTCTTGGCTTCACAATGTAGCCGGGCGGTTCGCCCCGGCTGCGTGAGCATTTCTTCTCTGGTTGACATCGCAGTCTCCGGCTCCCATCTTTGATCACCCTGTCTCGCGATTTCTCTCGTCTTTCCCCTTAACCATGACACATGAAGAACCCCCTCCGTGAGTACTCTCTCGTCTCCGCCGATTCGCTGTGCATCGATCATTCTTCTCCTGATAAGATTTGCGATTCCGTGCCGGACGCAGGTCCTGAAGTTCCCGAACCGGGAGGACGGCATTGCGTGCGCCCTTCCCGGTGCGACGCTGAGACTTCAGGTCTCTTCCCACGATATCATCCGGTCGTCTGTTCCCCGGCCGGCGGCGGGGGCAGGTCAGAGTGACTAACGCGTGCATAAAACGCAGAGCGGAACTCTGGTACGGTCAGCAAGAGGGCATTCCGTAAGTTTTTTCATGAGTTTTCCGAAGTATACGCGGAAGCGCCTCTAGAGATCAAACGTCGCCTTCTGAACGTTATTGTCGAGGAGATTAGGTGCTCTGTTAAGCGCGGGGAGAACACTGGGGGAAATCGTCTGCAAGCTGCAAGGAGATGGAGCGGTAAAGGCGCGATGAAGGGAGGCCATGAAAAAACAAGAGGGCTCAACCAGCCCATGTTCGACTGGTTTGAGTCCTCATGTAGCTTGGCTCCGCGACAGGCTCCATACCTCGGACTACATTTTGCTCAAAATCCCTATCGCAATCCACAATCTGGGTCGTGGAGAGAGGCTCACGTGTATTGACAGCGAGCGTTTGCAGGAAGAGCTGGGGCTCACTGATCAGGATATCGAGAGGCTTTTTCATTGTTGAGCCTCTCGATTCTACACGTCGATAGTGATGCGATATTCAACAGCTGCCGCGCGCCACGAGACAGTGTCCTAAGCAATCGAGTGAACATCGAGCGTTCGAACAAGGTGTATCGGCTACATCGAATGATGTCTGATCATCGCCCCTATGTCATTCCTCTCAGCCACTTCAATTCCCTCCCCTGCACATTCAGACATCGATGCGTAGCCTGGAGATCTGGAGGCTAGACATTCATTTGATCTGATGTGTTGCAAATCATCGCAGTAAGCGGTAAAATTAGCTATATATGGTTGTGTGGTGTCGCTTCGCGGCGGAAAGTGAATTGATCGTCGTGGAAAGCCATCCTACAAGCACAGCTCAGTTCATCGACATACATCCCCGAAAGTAGTTGTTCGGGGATTTTGATTTTCATGAAGACATCACCGGCGGACACTGCCCTTTCAGCCCCGCGAGGAGGAGAAAAATGAATCTCTCGAACCGACAACTTTCCCGTTTGTTTTCCGGCACGCTGATCCTCGTGATAACACTCGAGGGGGCAGCCATTGCACAGCGACACCCAAGAAATATCCTGCTGGACAGCATCGCATGGGTTCCCCAGACGATCACTGTCCCCGGCGTGGTAGCCGGAAATGCGATCTGGTTCGACTACAACAATGACGGTCGTCTGGATATCCTGCTGGCGGGGATGAGCCAGAACGGCCCTGTCTCCGGCATCTACCGGAACGACAGCACCGGCTTCGTACAGGTGCAAGCCGATATCTGTCCTCTCATTTCTGAACATGGACTTGCCTGGGGAGACTTTGACAACGATGGGAACATCGACTTTGCAATAGAAGGGCGGCCCGACACAACCGGTGATCAATCGATTTCAAAGATCTACCGCAACGTCAACGGGACATATGTCGACGGCAATGCGCAGATCATGAACCTTGATGGCGGTTCAGTAACCTGGGTCGATTACGACAATGACGGCCATCTTGACCTGCTCATTAGTGGCTCTCCCGATCAGGGCCGGTCCTACGCAACGAAGCTCTACAGGAACATCAACGGCAAGTTCTATGAAGAGCCGGTGAACCTCCCCGGAGTCTGGGGGAGCTCGGTGGCGTGGGCTGACTACGACAAGGACGGTTACCAGGACGTCCTGATCAGCGGCTACGGGGGGTGGACACAGACACGGCTTCTTCACAACGCGATGTCGCGCGGGGTGATAGGCTTTGATGAGGTGTACGCCCCGGTCGATTCCGGGGGGTCGTTCGCGGCGGTCAATTCGAGCGCCGTCCTATGGTTCGATTACGACAATGATGGATACCCCGACCTTCTGGTAACGGGCGCAGGCTACGGGGGGCCCGTCGCAAAGATCTACCATAACAACAAGGACGGGACATTCAGAGATATTGCGGCCAAGTTGAAGCCGGTTTCGGTGAGTGCGGTGGCTGTGGGCGATTACGACAATGACGGCTACCTGGACATTGCGATTTCAGGGTCGGACGATTTCTTTACGGGATCAAACCCGACGACGAAGATTTATCATAATAACGGCGATGGGACGTTTACAGATATCGGCGCAAAGCTCGTCGGAACTTGGTTTGGATCGCTTGACTGGGGTGACTATGATCGTGACGGAAGACTCGACCTTCTGGTAACGGGCGCAACGTTACCGAGAAATAACCCCACCTATGGCGCTGATCTCAAACCCGTTACAGTGCTGTATAAAAACACGGTCGTCGTGGAAAGTAACTCCGCGCCTGCGGTTCCAGGGGGACTTGCTGCGCAGGTCGGGGAAGGAAAGGCCACGCTCTCATGGAGTGCGTCAACGGACAAAGAGACAGATCAGAAGGCGATCAGCTACAGCATCAAGGTTGGCACCCACCCGGGAGGTTTCGACATCGTGTCGCCTCTTTCGAACACAAGCTCGGGATTCCGGCGCTTGCCCAAATCCGGTAGCCAAGGGGCCTCGACGTTGGCAAAGCTCAACAAACTGCCGGTGGGAACATATTACTGGAGCGTTCAGGCAGTGGACAACCAGTACGCGGGTTCATCCTTCTCGGAAGAAAAAATATTCCAGATCACCGCCAGTTCCGTCGGAGGAGTATCACCACTGCCGGCCGCTTATACGCTGAAGCAAAATTATCCGAATCCGTTCAATCCGGCGACAGTGATTGAATATGCACTCCCAAAGGGCGGGCTTGTCGTGCTTACGGTATATGACATTCTCGGCCGCGAAGTATCGACGCTGGTCAACGGCTGGAATGACGCCGGTGTTTACAGGGTCCGGTGGAATGCCAGCGGGTTTGCAAGCGGTGTATACTGCTACCGGTTGCAGTGCGGATCGTACTCAGAGACGAAGACGATGATCGTCATTCGCTGATCGTACGGAGGTTCCAGATTCTATGGTTTTTCATCGACCGACCGGCCGCGGATCTTATTTCGGGGACAGTCCGGATTGCCCACTTCGGTCAAGTATGCCAGTCGTTCGCGTCAGGTCATTTCCCCGCCGGCCCTCTGACGCGTACATGAGAAGACCTGAAAAAAGAAAACCAGGTGCGGCAGGTTCGCACACCTGGTTCCTTTTGCTCCGCGAGCAGGACTCGAACCTGCAACCCTGCGGTTACGGTAGATTCCGGGACTTTCGTTCCGGTCCGGACTATCTCATCACCCTCAAATGATCCGTCAAATTGAGCGGAACATATCCAAGGGGTCGGGCGCTAACGGGGCTTATCGGTGAGTTCCTCATCCCCTAGTCTCTGCACGTTCCTCGCTACGAAAATCACTCTTTGCGAGGCTTCGCTCAGGATTGCCGTGTTCCGCGTTTTTTGCGGAATTTAGGTTTCCCTGAATTCACCCGATTTGTCAAACCCGATTGCTCGGGTAAGCTGCTATTCCCGCATGAAGTTCACGACAACAGTCCGCACACACCAAAATGCCGTATGTGCGACGCTCCTTCTTCATGCAGACCTCACAGCCGCATGCTCTACCATTGAGCTATCGCGGAATCGCTACGAATATACCTATTCCTTCCAAGATTGTCAATCGTTCGAATTTTCGCCCGGAAATTATAGCAATCTGGGACTCCGTCGGGGCATCCATCCTTAGATCTTCGCGGACCGGCGTTCCAGCTCTCCTGCAATGTCGCTCAATGCGACGTTTTCCTGCTCCAGGAGCACGAGCGTGTGATAAAGCAGATCCGCCACCTCCCAGGTGATCTCTTGCTTGCTGTGGTTCTTGGC
>PMND01000053.1:8134-44796 GCA_003161955.1 Ignavibacteriota bacterium
TGTTTCTGCTCCGGCTCCAGAAATGTGTCTGACCCGTTTCAAGCGTGAGTGTGAGGCTCTCGCGGTTCATGTACGCCAGCATCAGCACGGTTCCGGTCTCCGCGTCCTGTATGATCGCGGGAATGAGTCCCCGTTCATCGAAGCGAAGGCTTTCCATCGGCGGATTGCTCATCGGACCGGCACTCCCCTCTTTGCAAGAAAACTCTTGAGATCCCTGATCGACATCGCCCGCGTGTGAAACAGTGACGCGGCCAGCACCGCATCCGCGCCTCCTTCCGTGAATGCTTCTGCGAAATGTTCCATCGTTCCTGCTCCTCCGGATGCTATCACGGGTATGAAGACACGCTCCGTCACTGCACGTAGCAGCTCGCAGTCGTAGCCGATCTGCGTCCCGTCCCTGTCCATGCTCGTCAGGAGTATTTCACCGGCGCCCCTCTCTTCCGCCTCAGCCGCCCACTCGACGGCATCTCTCCCGGTGTTTTCCCTCCCCCCGTAAATATACACATCCCAGCCAGGCAAAGAGGGATCCCGCCTCCGCGCGTCGATCGCCGCAACGACGCATTGCGTACCGAAGCGCTCTGCAGACTCGCTGATGAGTTCAGGTCGCTTGACCGCTGCGGTATTCAGGCTGACTCTGTCCGCACCCGCGAGAAGGAGCGCACGGACGTCGTCTGACGTTCGCACTCCCCCTCCCACCGTCAACGGGATGAAGAGGTTTTCCGCGACAGCCTCAACAACGTGGACAAGCGTTCCCCTCGCCTCGTGGGAGGCCGTGATATCGAGTATCACAAGCTCGTCGGCCCCTTCGTTGTTATAATACAGGGCGTGGGCAGCGGGGTCCCCCATCGATACGAGGTCGATGAATTTCACTCCCTTCACCACCTTCCCCTCTTTCAAATCGAGACACGGTATGATCCGTTTTCGAAGCATTGTTAATCTCTCCCCGGGCTTGAAGGCGCCGTGTGAGCTGTCCCGGTGCCGGGTCCGTTGTCGCTTCCTCCGCGCGCAAGTGCGATGGCCGATCGGAGCACAATCTTCCCTTCATACAGGGCCTTGCCGATTACCGCTCCGGTGATATGCTCATACCCCGGCCCGAGGAGTGCACTGACATCCTCAAGAGATGACATCCCCCCGGAGGCGATGACTGAGAGGCCGCTCTTCGACAGTCCTTCAAGCGTGAGAAGATCCGGCCCGTTCATCATGCCATCCCTGCTGATGTCGGTGCAGAGTATCTCCCGGACTCCAACAGCGCGAAGCTCACGCGCGGCCCCGTGCACATCCCTCCCCGTGAGCTCCTTCCAACCCCGCGTCGCGACATTTCCGTTGAGCGCGTCAATCGCAATAACCACCCTTTCCGGGCCGTATTCCCGGAGTGTCTCCTCGAGAAGATCGCGGTCCTCGAACGCCACAGTCCCCAACACGATAGACGAAGCCCCCGCTTCGAACGCTCTTTTGATTGCCTCACGTGACCTGAGACCCCCTCCGAATTGGACCCTCACTCCCGTCAGGGAGACAATGCTCCTGAGTATGTCAGTTGCCTTCGATTCACGCCCGAACGCGCCGTCAAGGTTCACCACATGAAGACGCTGTGCGCCCTCTTCCGTCCAGCGGAGCGCGACCGCCACAGGATCCGCGGCATAGACTGTCCCGGAATCCTCGCGCCCCTGCCGGAGCCGGACACACATCCCCTCCTTCACATCGATGGCAGGAATGATCTCCATTATCCCGTCCAGGCCGCCGGTTTGACGAGCGTGAAACGTCTGAGCAGGTTCAGCCCTGCATCCTGCGACTTTTCCGGATGGAACTGTACCCCATACACATTCCCCTTCTTCACAGAGGCGGAGAAGCGGACGCCGTACTCTGTGACCGCAACGGTTTCAGGGATAATACCGGCACAGAACGAGTGAACGAAGTACGCGACCGGCGACTCCNNAGCTGCATGCCGAGACAGATCCCGAGGAGAGGCCGCCCCGCCTTTGCATGCCCGAGTATCGGTCCGCGCAATCCCATCCCGTCAATTCTGCGCACCGCTTCACCGAAAGCGCCGACACCCGGAAGTATCAGCCACGATGCGGCACTCACGAGTCCCGGGTCCGATGTCACCGAAGCCTTCACCCCGATCTCCGCGCAGGCCCGAAGGACGTTGCGCAGGTTTCCCATCCCGTAATCGACTATCGTGATCAAAGTGTCCCTTTCGTGGACGGGATCTCATCGCTCCCGGTCCGCTCGACCGCCGAACGGAGGGCCCGGCCGAAAGACTTGAATATGGCTTCGACCTGGTGATGGGCGTTCCCGCCGTACAGCAGCGCGATGTGAAGATTCATCCGTCCTTCGGTCGCAACGGCCCTGAAGAATTCGTTGACAAGCTCCAGTGAGAACCCGTTGAGCGTCTCCCGCGAGAATTCGGCGAGGAAAACGAAGTAGCTGCGGCCGCTCAGGTCGATGATCGTCCGTGCGAGCGCCTCGTCCATAGTCACGAACCCGGCACCGAACCGCTCGATTCCCCGTTTCTCCCCGAGTGCTTCAGTGATCGCTTTCCCGAGGCAAATGCCCACATCCTCTACCGTATGGTGGTCGTCAACGTGAAGATCCCCTTTCGCGGCGACGGTAAGATCGAACCTTCCGTGCCGTGCAATGTGGGAGAGCATATGATCAAAGAAACCAATGCCGGTCGTGATATCAAAAACGCCCGATCCGTCGAGATCGAGACACACCCGGATCGATGTCTCCGCTGTGTTCCGTTCCAGCATCGCCGTACGGTTCATACCGCCTCCCGGAGAGCTTTGATGAATTCGTCGTTTTCAGCCGGTGTCCCGACGCTGACACGGAGCCCGCGCTCCAGCATCGGATACCGGGAGACATCCCGTATGAGTATCCCCCGCGCAAGAAGCGCCGAGAACACTTCCGCCGGAGTCTTCCGGAGAGTCTCGAAAAGAAGGAAATTGGCATCCGACGCGTACGGATGGATGCCGTCCATCGCTCCGAGCGCGGAGAATATCCGCTCGCGCTCCGAAACGAGCACGCCGATCCATGATTTCAGGCTGTCCCAGCGCTCGATGAACACCTCGGCGGCGATAAGCGTGAATATGTTGACGGAATACGGGAGCTTCACTTTGGTGAGCTGACGCGCCAGGTGAGGGGAAAGAAGCGCGTAGCCGAACCGGAGGCCGGCAGCCCCCATGGCCTTTGAAAAAGTCTGGAGTACGACGAGCCTTTCGTAGCGTTCCAGCAGCACGACAGCGGAAGAACCGGCGAACTGGACGTACGCCTCGTCCACGACCACGAGAGCCCCGGTCTCGCGGAGTATACGGTCCAGCTCCGCCAGCGGGATCTGTCCCCCCGTGGGGTTGTTCGGCGAACAGAGCACGATCATCGCGGCACCGGTCCCGTTCGCCGCATTGATCACCGCCCCGGTATCCAGTTTGAATGACCGCGTCATCGGGACGTCGGACACCGGAGCCCCGATCGTCTGAGCGAGCAACCTGTAGAGCGTAAACGTCGGCTGGCTGATCAGCACCCCCCGCCCTGCGTCCAGCACGCACGTGAAGAGGAGCTGCAGAAGGTCGTTCGACCCGTTCCCCAGGAGAACTCCGTCCGCGGTCCATCCGGTGAATTGTGCGATCTTCTCCATCTGCCGCCGGGGAACGAATTCAGGATACCGGGACCAGTGCATCGCGGCGACGCGGCGAAGGACTTCATTCCTGACATCATCCGGCAGATCGAACGGGTTCTCGTTCTGGTTCAGCTTGATACGGCACTCCCGGTGCTCGAGCGAGTATTCGGTGATCCCTTCGATGACGGGGCGCAACAGGTCTCTCATCGCGCATCCCCCCTGATGGTCACCGACCTCTCATGAGCGAAAAGTCCCTCCGCGCGTGCGAGCTCGCGCACATGCGGCGCGAGCCGCCTGAAGGCGGGACGCGTGACCTCGATGACATTGGAGAATTTCATGAAATCCGCCACGCCGAGAGGTGAGGAGAACCTCGCGGAGCCTGAGGTGGGGAGCGTATGATTGGGACCTGCCACGTAATCCCCGAGGGCCTCGGTGGACCAGGACCCGAGGAATATCGATCCCGCATTGCGGATCCGCCGGGCGTACGAGCGCGGGTTCTTCACCATGAGCTCGAGGTGTTCCGGAGCTATCATGTTGACGATCGCAGCCGTTTCCCGTATCGAACCCGAAACAATGATGACACCCTGTCGATCGAGTGCTTTCCGCGCGATCGCCCTGCGCGGCGTGACTTCGAGCTGGCTCGCAACCGCACGGCTGACCTTCTCCGCCTGTGCGCGGGAAGGGACAATGCAGATGGGGGACGCAAGCTCATCATGTTCCGCCTGCGCCATGAGATCCGCTGCGACGAACTCCGCCCGGGCCGTGGAGTCTGCCACCACGACGACCTCGGTGGGACCGGCGATCATATCGATCCCGACTTCGCCGAACACCATCCGCTTCGCCGCCGCGACGTAGGTGTTGCCGGGGCCGGTGATCTTGTCGACCCGGCGAATCGATTCAGTCCCGAATGCCAGGGCGGCGATCGCCTGTGCCCCGCCGATCCGGTAGATTTCGGTGATCCCCGATTCCGATGCCGCGACGAGCACTTCCGCGGGGAGGCGCCCGTCCGGACCCGGGGGGGATGCCATGACGATCTCCTCCACACCGGCAATCCCTGCCGGAACGGCGTTCATAAGCACGGTGGAAGGATAGGCCGCCTTCCCTCCCGGGACGTAGATCCCGACGCGCGAGAGCGGGCTGAACCGCTGGGAGAGGCGCATTCCCCCCTCCCGGAGCTCCCACGACTTCGGGAGCTGCTTCCGGTGAAAGCGTGCGATATTCTTCCCGGCAGCGCGCAGTGATGTGAGGAAGCTCCTGCTCACGAATTCATACGCACCCTCCACCTCCTTCCCGGAGACGCGCAGGCCGAGAGAATCGATGAACCGGCAATCGTACTGCCGGGTGAGCGTCGTGAGCGCCTCGTCCCCTTCCGCCCGGACTCTTTCCAGAATCTCGCGGACGCGGTGGTCTACCTCGGGATCGGGCTCCATCCGTCTCACCGCAAGGCGCGCCACTGCACGCGCATCAGTTCTGTTGTCCAGGATTCTCATAGACCACCGTGTCAAGTTGTGTAATAAGATGCCGCACGTCTCCGGATTTCATTTTCATCGCCGTCCGGTTGACGATGAGCTTTGCGCTCACCCTGGCGACATCCTCGACGACGTGCATGCCGTTCTCCCTGAGCGTCCTCCCTGTTTCCACGAGGTCGACAATTGCATCGGCGAGCCCGAGGAGCGGGGCGATCTCGACAGACCCGTCAAGCTTCACGATGTGCACATGGAGCTGTTTCCCGCGGAAGTAACGCTCGGTGGTTCGCGGGTACTTTGTCGCGACCCGCAACGACCCACCCCGGGGGAGCGCCGCCCCCGAAGGTGCCGCCAGGACCATCCGGCATATGCCGATCGCCAGATCCACGGGCTCATACACATCGGCCTCAAGCTCCCGGAGCACGTCACTCCCCACGATCCCTGCGTCGATCGTCCCCGATTCGACATAGACGGGAATATCGATGGGCTTGAGGGGCACGAACTCGTACCTCCCCTCTTCGTCCGGAAAGACAAGCTTCCGGGAACCGCCGGCGGCGGGGGGGATGATGATCCCCGCTTTCCCCAGAAGTTCCATCCCCGTCTCGTAGAGCCGCCCTTTCGGGAGGGCGATCAGGACGCGGTTCTTCATTCGCACTCACCGAGTCTGTCCATGGAGAACGAAAAACCGACCGCCGGGAGGTCGACGCCGAACTCACGCATGAGCGAATCGTAGCGTCCCCCCCGCCCCACTTCCACGGAATGGGCGGGACTCAGGAATGTGAACATGACGCCGGTGTAGTATTCCATCTCGTCAATCTCGGTCAGGTCAAATGTTATCCTGTCGCGCCACCGTGGCAACCGTGAAGCGAGAGATTCCAGCGAGGCTAATGCGTCACGCGACTCCTCGTTGCCGATCGAGGATGCGACTGCGGCGAGCGAGCGCGAATCCCCCACGGTGCGCGAGAGGGTGTTAACCTGCGCGCGCACCGATCCGTTGACCCCAAGCTCCTCCATTCGCACTCCGAGTGCCCGCATATCCTTCCTGTCAATCGCAGACCGGACTTCGGCGAGCTCCGACTCTTTGAGCCCCAGGCTGTTGACCAGTCCCCGGAATATCCCCGCGTGGTTCACGTGAACGCACGCGTCGGGGAAACCGGACCTCGAGAGAGACTGGAGTGCGATATCCAGAATTTCTCCGTCTGCCGCCGGCGGATCCCCCCCGATCAGCTCGGCGCCTATCTGGCTGAATTCCTGGTACTGCCCCCTGTGCCGGTCCGTTTTCCTGAACACGGGACCGCTGTACCAGAGCCTGATGGGGCGGGGCATCTCACGGATGTGTGCCGCGACGATCCTGGCGACGGCCGGCGTAAAATCCGCGCGGAGCGCCAGGAGATTATCATCCCTGTCCAGAAACCGCATGGCCCTCTCCCGGATCCCCTGGTTTCCCCGGGCATACAGATCGAGATACTCGACCGCAGACGGAATGACCTCCCTGAATCCCGCGGAGGAAAACACTGACGCGAACTCGTTTTCGATGTGCCGCCTCGATTCCGCGTCCTCAAACATGAAATCCCTGTATCCCGCCGGGAGCCCGACGATATTCCCGTCCATTCGTATCCTTCGCTCTGATGTGAAACGGTTTTCAATCGACTGCCCCATACAAGCACGAAGCCCCTCCCGGCATTCCGGGAGGGGCTTCTCTTTCCACTGACTTTTCAACCGTCAGCCTGCCGTCACCCCATCGGAATACTCAGATGCACACGCATGGTGCGCATGATGGTGATGATGAGCGTGGCTGTCAGAAACGCGTCGATTCATAATGCGATAATGTAGGCAAATTCCGGCTCCCTGTCAAGGGGATTCCTAGCGAACGAGAACCCGAACACCCGCGATGGCATAATAGGAGGCGGCCGCAACAAGTGCGGACGCGGGTATTGTCAGTATCCAGGCCCACAGCATCGTCCCCGCGATCCCCCACCGGACGGCGGAGAGGCGCTTCGTCGCCCCGACACCCATGATAGCCCCCGCAATCGTATGCGTCGTGCTGACGGCGATCCCAAAGTATGCGGTGAGCAGGAGCGTGATCCCCCCCGCAGTTTCCGCACAGAACCCGTCCGAGGGCTTCAGTTTGGTGATCTTGGATCCCATCGTCTTCACGATGCGCCACCCGCCGAAGAGCGTCCCGAGGGCGATCGCGCAATGTGACATCAATATCACCCAGAGAGGAACCTCGAATTCCCGGAGGAACCCGGCCGTCAGGAGGAGCCCCGTGATGATCCCCATCGTCTTCTGGGCATCGTTGGTCCCGTGCCCGAGGCTGTAGAGAGCAGCGGAGAGGAGTTGCAGCTTCCGGAACACGATGTTGACCGCGTCGTACGATTGTTTTCTCACGACCCAGAGAACGATCACCTGCAGCGTATAGCCGAGGATCATCCCCAGGACGGGCGCGAGAACGATGAACAGGAGCGTCTTGATCCAGCCCGAGAGGAGGAGGACCCCGAATCCGGCCTTTGCAACCGCCGCCCCGCCGTAGCCGCCTATCAGCGCGTGGGATGAGCTCGACGGGATGCCGAAATACCAGGTGATGAGGTTCCAGGAAATTGCGCCGAGAAGGCCCGCCATGATCACATACACCGTAACGTCCTCGATGACGACAAGCCCTTTGCCGATCGTTTTTGCTATATGGACGTCAAACACGAGTGCCGCAACCAGATTGAAGAACGCCGCCCACGCGACAGCCTTCCTGGGGGTGAGAACACGGGTCGAGACGACGGTGGCGATGGAGTTCGCGGCATCATGGAACCCATTGAGGAAATCGAAGACAAGCGCCAGACCAATGGCGCTCAGAACGAGTGTGACCATGTCAGGCGTTCTTGACGAGTATGGACTCGATCGCGTTGGCTGCGTCCTCGCACTGATCGGTGGCCGTCTCGAGGCTGACGAGGAGCTCCTTCAGCTTGATGAGCAGTATGGGATCCTGGCATGTGTCGAACAGGTTGGCGATGGCCCGTTCGAACAGGTCGTCCGCTTCATTCTCCATGCTGTTGATCTTCACAAGGCTTTCGTTGATCGCTTCCGCGTGGCGGAGGTCCCTCAGCATCGGGATCGCCTTGTTGAGCTCGACCACCGCATCGTAGACCAGCCCTGCCAGCCGCTCCGCTTCCGGCGAAATTGTGTCTACCCGGTACAGGATGATCCTCGTCGCCGCACCCTGTATGTAGTCGAGTATGTCGTCGAGCTTGGAGGCAAGCACGTGGATATCCTCCCTGTCGAACGGCGTGATGAATGTCGTCCCCAGGGCTTTGAAGATCTGGTGCGTAATCTCGTCCCCGCGGTGCTCGAACTCTTCGATCTTCTTGATTTTCTGTGCCCGTTCCTCCTTCGAAATCCTGTTGGACATCAGATCCCTGAATGTGCGCGCGGCGATCACCAGGTTCCCGGAGTCTTTTTCGAACAGCGTGAAAAAACTGTCGTCTTTCGGAAGGAGAGCGTGCAGTATAGCATCGATTTTCATTGGAGGCCTGACCCTCTGGTTGAAGAACGGACGATATGAAAGAAGCCGCGGGAGGCGTGTTGCAAGAAGGCTGGAGAATTGTTCCTCAAATGTACGGAAAAATCGTCCCCGGGGCAAGGCTCCCGGCGGAAATCACTCACTCATCGCCTCCCACATGCCCGCGCGACCGTTTCAGCGCACCTGTCCTCTTTTTCGCCGCCAACCGTTCGGCACGCGACGCGCGGGTCGGCCGGGATGACGCGCGCTTCTTTACAGGCTGCAGGGCGCGCGCAAGCAGGCGGGCAAATTTCTGAAGAGCATCCTGCCGGTTTTTCCACTGGCTGCGGGATGCGTCCGACCTGACCCGCAGGATTCCCTCCGACCCGGTCCTGTTCCGCAGCACAGCCCGGAGAGTGCTCTTCTGTCCTGCATCGAGGCTCCGGGAAGCGCCGATGTCGAACAGGAGCTCAACGCGCGTGGAGACCTTGTTGACGTTCTGTCCCCCGGGACCTCCGCTCCGTGCGAAGACGAACGAGACCTCCGTGTCCGGTATCCGGACCCCGTCCATGATTTCTATGAATTCCGCCATGTTGAACTTCTCGCCTGTTCTGCGTACTATGATAGCACTTCCGGAGCCGGACACACTATGTCAGACAAATCAATCAACGGTTACACGGTTCATGTCGCACAGACCGATGCCCTCGGATCCGCATGGATTGTACGCGTCTACCGCAACAGGTTCCCGTTCAGAAAGAGTGTGAGCTCGGACTGGTTTCTTGACGGCGCACAGGCAAAGCTCTTTGCCGACCAGATCACCGCCGAACTCGGGAACGGAAAAGGCTTCGAAAACCTCCGGGACCGGAAACCGGGATGGACGCTTCACAGGTCGGCCCGCTGACATCCTCACCGGAGCGGCTCCCCCGCTGATCCGCTGCACACCTGACTGTATGCTTGTCTATTCAATTCTCCCCCCCGCCGTACACTTTTCTCGACGCACAAACCGGATTCCTGCCGCATCGCTCCCTCCCGGTGCATGAAACCCGCGTTATGGTGAGGAAAAAGAGAGAGAGATGCAATCAGAGGAACCATTTTTCTGGCACGCAGCTTGCAATCGTTGTCCCGGTCATGGATTCACAATACCGAACATCAGCAGCGGAGAAAGGGAACACAATGGAACGGAAAGGACTCTGGATCAAAGGCCTCGCGCTGGCAGCGCTCCTGGCGGTTTCACACAATGCACAGGCGCACGTCCGTGTGGGACTCCGGGTCTGGCATCCCTTCCCGCGGCACGAAGTGATCGTTGCATATCCCGGCCCGGTCTGGGTTGCAGGGTATCGGGGATGGGATCGCGCAAGGCACGTCTGGTTGCCGGGGAGATGGGTTGCGAGACATCCGGGACGTTTCCGGGTTGAAGGAAGGCCGTGGCACAGGGCGGAAAGTCGGGGCTACCGGGGGTACTGGCGCGGCAGCTGAACAATCTTCTGTCACACCTCACACTGACGGTGCCGGCAATCCATCGCCGGCATCGCTCTCCTCTCACCCGGGATCGCTGTCACTTTCGTCAAGCAATCGGGCAAGAGAGTCCGGACTGAGGAGAGGAAGGTCGCACACAAAATCCCGGCACACGTAGGCAGCCGGATTCCCGTCGATCGGAGCAAGATTCCGGAGGTACGGGTTACGATTGCGGAGTGAGTCCCCCACCACGCCGGGGTCCAGAGGGATCGTCACCGTCGTCGGGAGATACCGGGCGGAGAGGATCCCCAGCATCGCGGCGGTCCGCGGGTCATCCGCAGCCCCCGCGATCACCACCTGCCGCGGCGGCGTCACAAGAAAATCGAGAGCAGCCGCCATCAAAGGGAGAGCTCCCGGCTGCGCGCGAAGCGTCCCCCCGAAGTTCGCCACCGTCTCCGCCGCGATAGCATCCCACTCAGGCCGGTCCGTCATCCGGCAGAGCCGGATAAGGTTCATCGCCGCCACAGAGTTCCCCGCCGGTTCCGCACCGTCGTACTGTTCCTTCATCCGCACGAGGACCGTCCCATCCCGGCCGGAGGTGTCGAAGAACCCCATCCCGCGGCTGTCGTGAAATAGGCGGATCTGCTCCTCCGTCAGCGTCACCGCACGCTCCAGCCACCGGCCGTCTCCGGAGGATTCAACCAGGTCGAGCAGACCGGCGACGAGAAAGGCGTAGTCGTCAAGGTGCGCTTCAATCCGGCACTCCCCCTGCCGGTACCGGCGGACCAGCGTCCCGTTCTGCCACATCCGCCCCGTCACGAACTCCGCCGCGCGGGTAGCCGCGACGAGGTACCGCTCATCCCCGAGAACACGAAAACCACGTGCGAACGCGCCGATCATCAGGCCATTCCAGGACGTCAGGATCTTGTCGTCCCTCAGCGGCCGCGGCCGCTCCGCGCGCAGAGTGAAGATCTTCCTCTTCGCGGCCGTGAGACGCGAGAGCATCTCCTCGCGGCTGATCCCGAACCGGCTCGCGGTTGAATCCACCGTGCTGCGACGGTAGAGAATGTTCCTCCCGGTAAACTCATGCTGTGGATCGACCGGCGCGTTTCCCGCTCCCTCCACCCCAAAATACTCGCTGAAAAGCCGTGCGTCGCCTTCCAGCGCGTCGTCGATCTCTTTCTTTGTCCAGACGTAGAACGCTCCTTCCCCCGATTCTTCCGGCCGTTCCGGACGCGGGCTGTCAGCATCTTCCGCGGAATAAAACCCTCCCTCCGGATCCGTCATATCCCGCAGGACATAGTCCAGCGTCTCGCGTGCCACAGCCGGAAANNGGGACCCTCCACTCACCGTCCACGGCATAACGGTGGAACCCCCCGCCGATCTGGTCGTACATCCCCCCTGAGGCCATCCGGAGAAGCGTGTGCGTCACCATGGCGAGCGGGGCATCCCCACCGGTCCGCGCGTGATACCGGAGGAGGAAATCAAGCACGACGGGACGGGGAAATTTCGGTCCGGCGCCGAATCCGCCGTTCACAGGATCGTACGTCGACGAGATCTGATTGCAGGAGGCTTCAAGCACTTCCACTCCCGGGACGCCGCCCGGGCTGCGGGCACTCGCGACGTCTTCGAGAAATGTCGTGATACTCCGGGCGGATTCATCGACCTTCGGCCGTTCCGTCTCCCAGATACCGCGGATTCTGCCGAGGACGTCGGGGAACCCTGCGCGGCCGTACCGGGACTCAGGGGGATAATATGTCCCGCCGTAGAACGGCTGCCGGTCGGGGGTGAGGAACATCGACATCGGCCAACCGCCGTTCTGACCCATCGCCTGAAGCGCGGTCATGTAGACCCTGTCCAGGTCGGGACGCTCCTCCCGATCGACCTTGATGCAGACGAAATCACGGTTGAGGATGGCGGCGATGGAGGCGTCTTCGAAAGACTCCCGTTCCATCACATGGCACCAGTGGCAGGTGGAGTATCCGATCGAGAGGAACACGGGAACGTTCCGGTCCCGCGCGCAAGCGAACGCCTCCTCGCCCCACGGGTACCAGTCAACGGGATTGTACGCGTGCTGCAGGAGGTAGGGGCTCTTTTCGTGAATCAGGCGGTTCGGTCTCTTCTCAGCGTCCATCAGTGTACGGCGGAATGTCGTGGAACCCGTTCAGTTCTTCATGACAAGTTCTTTCTCACTGGCCAGGGACCCGCGCTCCGGGTCGCGCGCCTCCCCTATCTGCTGCCGCCACATGGCGAAATACAGCCCCTTCGAATCGACAAGAGCGTCGTGCCGCCCGGATTCCACGATCCGCCCTTTCTCAAGGACGTGGATCGTGTCCGCATGCATGATCGTCGAGAGCCTGTGCGCAATCAGTATCGTGATATGGCTCTGCCGGTCGGACACGCTGCGGATCGTCTCGCTGATCTCCTCTTCGGTGAGCGAGTCGAGCGAGGAAGTCGCCTCATCGAACACGAGCAGGCTCGGGTTCCTCAGGAGGGCCCTGGCGATCGAGAGGCGTTGTTTCTCCCCTCCCGAGACCTTGACCCCCCCTTCGCCGATGGGCGTGTCGAGCCCGCGGTCGGCCCTTGCAAGGAGGCTCTGGCATGCCGCCTTCGCGAGAACATCCATGCACTGGAGATCCGTCGCTCCCGGGTTGACGAACAGCAGGTTGTCCCGTATCGTCCCCGCGAAAAGCTGTGTATCCTGCGTGACAAGCCCGATCCGTTGCCGCATTTTGTCAAGGTCGATGTCCGTCCCGGGAATCCCGTTGTACCGTATGTAGCCGGACTGCGGCCGGTACAGCCCCACGAGGAGCTTGACGAGCGTCGATTTCCCCGCGCCGGACGGTCCGACGAAAGCAATCGTGGAGCCCACACGCGCTTCGAACGTGATGGCGGTGAGCGCGGGGGCGGAGGCGGACTGGTGCTGGAATGTCACGCAATCGAAGGCGAGCGCGGTGAGCGGGCCGAGGGGGACCGGCGAGACCGGCTTCGCATCGACCGGGGTGTCGAGTATGTCCTGAAAGTTCTTCAGCGACGCTTCGGTTTCCCTGTAGATGTTGATGATGTTCCCCATTTCCTGCAGCGGCCCGAATATGAAGAACGAATAAATGAACAGCGAAAAGAACTGGCCGACCGTGATCTGCTGCGCAAAGATGAGGTACAGCATGATGAACAGTATCGTCGTCCGCAGAAAATTGACCGACGTCCCCTGTATGAAGCTGAGACTCCGCAGGTAGCGCACCTTCTTCAGCTCNNGTCTTGATCTTCCTGCTCAGGACGCTGCTCAGTATGCCGAGGAGGGGTATGGTGGCAAAATAGACGGGGGCGATGACCCAGTGGACGGTAAATGCATAGACCATCACAAAGATCACCCCGACCAGCGTGGTGAAGAGCGTGCCGATCGACGCCGCGATGAGCCGTTCGACATCGAGCCGGACTTTCTGGAGCTTTCCGAGCGTCTCGCCGCTCCTCTGGTCCTCGAACACTGCGTAGGGGAGCTCAAGCGAGTGCCTGAGCCCGTCGGAATAGAGCCGGGCACCGAGCCGCTGGGTGATGACGTTGACGAAATAATCCTGGAAGTTCTTCGCGACGCGCGAGACGAATGCCACTCCCACGGCCGCGGCAAGCAGGAGGCTGACACCACGGAGGAACTCCGCATGTGTATAGTCCCGGTACCGGGTCGCGTACTGGTCAATGACGTGCCGGAAGATCAGCGGATCGAGGAGGGAGAATACCTGGTTTACTGTCGCCAGGATGAGTGCGAGGAGAACAAGTTTCCAATAGCCGCGGAGGTAGCCGTAGAGGATTCGCATTACTGAATGAACAGTCTGTGAGGAGAACCGGTTCCCGGAAGATAACTGTCAAACAGATCCACTCCGGACCTTGAGAATTCTAAAGTACCGAATCGAGGGACCAATCACAATCACGGACTCCCCGGGACGATCGATGACACAGGCAGGGATTCATGAAGAACTGAAAGGGGGCGTCGTGATCAGCACCGGCGGCAGAAACCTTCTCACAACTCTTACGTATCTACAAAAAAGGCCCTCCACGTTGTCATGGAAGGCCTTGTCGTGGAGCTGAGGGGGATCGAACCCCTGACCTCGTGAATGCCATTCACGCGCTCTCCCAGCTGAGCTACAGCCCCACAGAATGGAGAAGCGTGCCAAATATACCCACAATGGCCTCCAAAGTCAACGCCGGGGGACCGCTTGAAACTCCCCACCGCATTCAGTATGTTGGTACAGTATCGGATCTCCCCACTTCTTCTGCCCGGACATGAAAGACATCGGAAAAGCATTCGGTCTCCCCTTCAAAGACCCCTCCTGGGCCTCCAAGTTCGTTATCGCCGCCCTTTTCATGCTCCTCTGCCTTCTCGGGATCGGGATCCCCGTGATCGTGGGATACCTCATTCAGGTCACGCAGCGCGTGATACGGCACGAAGAGCCCGCGCTCCCCGAGTGGTCTGACATCGGCGTCAAGTTCGTCCTCGGGTTCAAATACTGCGTGGTGTACCTTATATACCTGATACCGGTGTTCCTGCTCGTGATTCCTGTCATCGGCCTCGCGGTGGCGACAAGCGCCACGGATGCCCCGGAGATGGTTGGGGTACTCTCGATCATCTACATATTCGGGTTCACGCTTCTTGTGATCCCGTACAGCCTCCTCCTGACGGCGATATTCCCGATCGTCGCATACCGCTTCGCGCTGCGGGAGAAGATCAGCGACGCGATCGATCTTGGGAAGATATTCAAGGACTTCCGGATAAACTGGCAGAACACGGCGGTGGTGGCGCTGATCGCGATCGGCATCCAGTCGTTCGCATTCATCGGCATCCTCTTCTTCCTTATCGGCGTCTTCTTCACGGTGTTTTACGTGTACCTGGTCTCGGCCGCCATGCACGGACTCCTGTATCTGGATCTTCCGCAGGAACGGAGCGTGGAGTAAATGAGCGGGAGAGTGCTGGCGGGGATTTTTGTTGCGGCGACGGTTGGATGGAGCTGCAAAGGGAGCGCCCCGACGGGGCCCTACGGGAGTCCGTCTACGATAATCTTCCCCGCGAACGGGGTAAGTTACTCCGCTCAGGTCCAGCCGCTGTTCGATCAGGCGTGCAATGCCTCCGGGTGCCATGGCAACGGGACTCAGACCAATGCCCTGGTTCTTACGTCCTACGGCGCGGCGGTGCTCACGCTCCCCGGAATCGTTGTTCCGAAGAACCCGGATGGGAGCACGCTTGTGAAGCGGATACAGGGGAGCCTCCCGCCGCAGATGCCTCCAGGGACATACACATTGAATACGAACCAGATCAACGGGATACGAACCTGGATCGTCGAAGGCGCAAAGAACAACTGATCCCGCCCCCTCACCCGCTCGTGCGGGCGTCTCTCCCCCAGTGAAGCTTCGCCCTCAGCAGGTCGAAGTACGACCTGTCCGTCCGCTTGACCAAACTGACCGTGTAGTCCGCTTTCCGGACGGTGACCTCTGCAGGGGGGCGGAGGAACGCCTCTTCCTGTCCGTCCGCCGCCAGAAGCAACTCCTCGTTTTCCGCGTGGGCCACGATGCGTATGACGCTCGAGGCGGGGACGATGAGCGGCCTTCCGCTGAGCGTGTGCGGAGAGATCGGCGTGATCCCGATGACATCGCTTCCGGGGGTGACAATGGGACCGCCGTTCGAGAGCGCATACGCGGTCGATCCCGTCGGGGTCGAGATGATGACGCCGTCCCCCCGGTACGTGACTGCAAATGCCCCGTCGATGTGCGTCTCGATATCGATCACGCGGGAGGAACGCGACTTATCAAGAACGATGTCGTTCACCGCGTGGATTACTCTGGACGGAAACGCCGTGCTCACCGCCTCGATGACGAGCCGCTCTTCGACGATGTACTTGTTCGCGAGTATGTCTCCGACCGCCTTTTCAATCTCTTCCGGAGCCAGCTCCGCGAGGAAGCCGAGCTTGCCAAGGTTGACCCCGAGTATCGGCGTCCCTCTCCGGCCCACGGCGCGCGCCGCCGCCAGTATCGTTCCGTCGCCGCCGAGGGCGACAAGCATGTCCGCGCCGTCGAGGCATGCCTCCCGGCTTCTCAGCCGGGCCGGAGCGGGTCCGGCACACTCCGCCACCATCGGCGCGAGCGCATCATCCAGGGCATACTCCATCCCCGAGTGTTCGAGCCTTGTCAGGAGGACCATGAGTGCCCCCTTCAGCCCGGGCTTCTCCACGTTTCCGAATATGGCGAATTTCATGCCGGCGCTCCCCCGTCCTGCGCGGGGGGCGGAGGGGGCTTCTGCGCCTCGTCCACATAGTTGAGCCGGAGCTCCTGGAGCATCTGAGCGAGCATCCTCGACTCGTCCTGCGACAGGTTTCCCTTCGTCCGGTTCTCCAGCATTTCGAGCGTGTCGATCATCCCCTGCGCCCCGGCCAGATCGCGTTCGACCTTGTCCGTGACGGGGTTCTTGATCTTGCCGAGGTACTGCATGGCCGCGGCGTGCAGCATGAACACCAGCCGGGCGAACAGCATCACGTTCTTGTCAGGTGATTCCATTGTGCCGTCCTTCAGTGTTTTTTGGCCGTCAGTTTCAGCTCCCAGAGCTTAGCGTATTTCGTGAACACGTACGCGGAAGACGCGACGCAGAGCACGAACCCGTGGATCCCGTCGAGGAACCCCAGCCGCAACAGATACATCTTGAAGAACTGAAACAGGGGCCGGAAGATCAGATCGCCGACGGAGAAACTCCTTCCCGCCTCGAACATGTCCCGGGCGGCGAGCGACGTGTAGGAGTTGAATTTCGTGAAATAGTGGTTGAGATCGGGATCGGTATAGTGGATGAGGTCGTGCAGGGTGCGCGAGACCGCTCCCGCGATGAGGATCCGCTCATGGACACGGGTTTCACTGAACCTTGCCTGGTCCCTGCGGAACAGCCGGACCACCCGTGACGGATACCAGCCGCCGTGCCTGATCCACTTCCCGCAAAAATAGGCGCGGCGCGCAATCTCGTACCCCGCCACGTCAGGGTCGTCCTTCTCCAGGATGCCGCGGATCTCCGCGGCGAGCTCCGGTGTGACGCGCTCGTCCGCGTCGAGCCACAGTATCCATCCGGAGTGCGAGCGCGCGAGCCCCTCGTTCCGCGCCGCACCGTATCCCCGCCACGGGAGGACGGTCGCGTTCGGCGTGAACCGTCGCGCCAGCTCAACCGTTCTGTCGGTACTCCCCGAGTCGAGGACGATGATCTCCTGTGCCCACGCGACGCTTTCCAGGCACTCGACGATGTTGCGTTCCTCGTCCCGGGTCAGCGTTATCACCGTCAGCTGCGCGCTCACAGAGCCTCCTTCCCCGCAATGTGCCCGAGTGCCAGGGTGATCCCGAGCGTGACCCAGACGAGTATCACGACCATCTGGTTCCCGAAACTCCATTCGGTGAGCCCGTTCACCTGGAAGCCGACGAAGACCGCGAAGGCGCCGAGCGCAAACGACCCGGCAAACCAGTCATCCTTTACGCGGCGGTAGATCCTCCATTCCTCGACTCCGATGCGCACGAAGAGTGCCAGTACCGCAAGCGCGCCGAGTGCACCGAGCGTAACCAGCACATGAACCGCCACGTTATGCAGGTGCCCCCACTGGCCGTTGTACCCGGGTCCGGCGTACTGCTTCAGGAGCACTCCCAGGTCGATATCTCCGACACCCGTGACGGGATGGTCGGCAAATATCTTCAGCCCAGTGCCCCAGAGGAGGAGCCGGGCTTCGTTTTCGGGATGGTGAATATCCACGATGCTCTGAAGCCGGCCGATCACGTACGGAGGAGCAAAAAGTGCGATCGCACCAACGAGGATGGCCAGCAGGATGAGGATTTTCCAGTTCCGCACACAGGCGATGAGGACGACACCCGCCGCCGCCGCAAGGTATGCCCCCCGCGTCACTGTGGCATACAACGATACCCCGACGGGGATCAGTCCCGCCGCTGCAGCGAGCCGGACAGACCGCGGAGCACCGGGGTGGATGGCGAACGGGAGGATCAGAAGCAGGGCGATCATCATCAGCTGTGAGGTCGTCATGTAGAACTGAAAGATCTCGAGCCGCGTGTTTTCACCCGGACCGCCGAGCAGGAGCTTGATCACGCCGATTGTCGCAACGAGCACGGCGGAGCCGAGCAGAACTCCCACGGCCCGCTTCCCCCCCGTCCGGGAGCCAACGCACGACGCAAAATAATACACGACGGCGATGAGGAGGACTCTCCGCGACACGTAGAGCGATTCTCCGGGACTGACCGAGAACAGGGTTGCGAGGAGCTCCGCGACGACATAGGCCAGGAAAAAGTAGTCCAGCGGAGTCGCCACCACGGTCCACCGCCTTCCGAGGACCATCACGAGCACCCAGCAGAGCGCCATCACTCCCAGCGCAAGGGAATTGACGGCGATCGAGATGAATGCCGATGCCAGGAAGAGGTACGACGCCCCCGTGAGTACGAGGGTGGTATTCGCCGTGAACCTGTCAGAGGAATGGTCCATCGTCAGTCGCGGAATTGCAGCTGGTAAAGTTTCCGGTAGAGCCCGCGCGTCTTCCCGATCAGCTCAGCATGTTTCCCCGTTTCCACGATCTTCCCGTCCTCTATGACGACGATCCGGTCGGCGTGCTGGACGGTCGAGAGCCTGTGCGCGATGACGATGGACGTTCGTCCCGCCATCAGCCTCTCGATCGCCTCCTGAACGAGGATTTCCGATTCGGTGTCGAGCGCGGATGTCGCTTCGTCAAGGATCAGGACAGGCGGATTCTTCAGTATCGCCCGGGCGAGCGCAAGGCGCTGCCGTTCCCCGCCGGAGATCTTGACCCCCCGCTCGCCGATGACGGAATCGTAGCCGTTGTGCATCGCGCTGATGAACGCGTGCGCGTTGGCGGCTTTCGCCGCGTCCACGATCTTCCCGAGAGGACACTCCTCCAGCCCGTACGCGATGTTGTTCCGGACGGTGTCGTTGAACAGGAGCGTCTCCTGCGTGACGATGCCGATCTTGTCCCTGAGCGAGCGGAGCCGGACCTGGCGCAGGTCGACACCGTCGATGAGTATGCGCCCGCCGGTCGGATCATAAAACCTCGGCACCAGGTCGATCAGCGTCGACTTGCCCGCGCCGCTCGGCCCCACGATTGCAACAACCTCCCCCTTCCGGATCTTCAGCGTGATCCCGTCCAGGACGGTCTCCCCGTCACCGTAGCGGAAGGAGACCCCCTCGAACCGGATGTCCGAAGAGAAAGCAGGAAGGTCCACTGCACCGGGGGCGTCTTTGATGTTCGGCTCGGTATCGAGTACCTCAAAGACGCGCTTCCCCGCCGCCGAGGCTTCCTGGATCCGGTTGTTCACGTTGCTGAGCTCCTTGATCGGGGGCATGAGCTGGAACATCGCAAAGAGAAACCCGAGGAACTCGCTCCCCTCCATGCTTTTTCCCAGGACCTGCAGGCCCCCGTACCAGATGATGACCCCCCCGGCAGCCGCGCTCAGGAATTCCGTCGTCGGCGATGCGAGGTTGCGTATGTTCGTCACCCGGAGGATGGTCCGGAAATAACTGTTGCTCTCCCTGGAGAATTTCCTGTTCTCGAACTCCTCCATCCCGAATGCCTTCACCACCTTCACCCCCGAGATCGTCTCATGGAGGACCGAGGTCAGATCCGCGATCCTTTCCTGTGCGAGTCCGCTCTCCTTGTGTACGCGGCGCCCGACGCCTGCGATCACGAGCAGAACAACAGGGAACACGATAAACGCGATCAGCGTGAGCTTCCAGCTCAGCACGAGACAGATCGTCAGGTAAACAAGGAGAAGGAGCGGCTCGCGGATCATCGTCTGAAACGTTGCCGAGATGCCGGTGTTGATGACGGGGACGTCGTTCATGATCCGCGAGATCAGGTTCCCCGTCCGTTCATTTGTGAAGTATGCCAGCGGAAGCTCATGGATGTGCCGGTAGAGCGAGTTCCTCAGGTCGCGCGTGAGCCCCTGTTCAACGTAGATCATCAGGTTCGACTGGAGGTACGAGAAGAGGTTCCGGAGGAGAAACGCAGAGACGATGATCACGCAGATGTTGAAGAGCGAATCCGCGGGGTCCGCGCGGAAGACGGCGTGGCGGAACGCCTCCGTGGCGGCGTCCTTCGCCGCGATCAGCCATCCCGGGAGGAACGACGACCCTGCCGCGGGAGGTGCCGACGGCTGCCCGGCCGCTCCACCCCCGAAGAGTGTCGTCAGCAGGGGAATTATGAGGTAGATCGACACGCCGCTGAAGATCGAGAAGAAAATCGAACAGAGAATCGAGAGAGCAAGCGTGAGCCTGTAAGGGCGGATGAAGCTGAGTATGCGGGCGTACGTTGTCATTGTTTCCGTTTGAGGGCGTTCAGCTCGTGGTTTGTGATCGGAGGAAGGATCCCCTTCCCCTCCTTCTCTCGCATCCGGTATTCCCACAGCTTTGCGTACATGAGCATCGCGTAGTTCGCATCGAGCATCGCCAGGACAAACCCGTGGAACCCGTCCCTGTAGCCCCTGCGCGAAAAAAACATCCGGAGGAAGTGCGAGAGTGGGCTCAGCACGAGATCATGCCACTTCGCCTCCTCGTCGCGATTGTTCTTCAGCCTGTTTGAGACATGGAGCGACGTATACTCGTTCATTTTTTCCACGTATGCGTAGATCGTCCCGTACGTGTGATGGTAGAGGTACCCCTTCAGCCGTCCCTTCTTCCCCCGGGTATTGAACCCGCCGTGGATCTCCTGGTGTTCGCAGTAGTAGCTGTCCTTGCGGAAGAACCTGAACTGATAGTCGGGGAACCACCCCCCGTGCTCTATCCATTTGCCGAATGCTTCCGGCTTCCGGATGAACTCGAACCCGGCGTATCCCCGGTCGTCTGCGAGCACCTCNNCCCGTGGCGTAGCCGATCCCCCGTTCCACCTGCTTGCTCGTCCCCGGGTACTCATGCTGGTAGACTCGGTCCGTGTAACGCTTCGCAAGCCCTACGGTCCCGTCCGTGCTGAAGGAATCCACGACGATGATCTCATCGGCCCACCGGACGCTGTCAAGACATCGCTCGATGTTCTTCGCCTCGTTCAGTGTCACGAGGATGACGCTGACCTTCTCCATGGCTCACTTCACCACGAGGTTGACGAGCTTGTTCTTCACCACGATGACTTTCAGCACGTCTTTCCCTTCCGTGTGCCTCAACACGTCGGCGTCAGCCAGCGCAAGCTCCTCCAGTCGCTTCTCCGGCGTGTCGGATGGGACCTGGAGCCTGGAGCGGACTTTCCCGTTTACCTGAACCACGATCTCCACGCTGGACCTGCGGAGCATCGCGGGATCGTACACGGGCCATGACTCATAGGCCAGCGTGGCATCATGTCCGAGTCTCCGCCAGAGCTCCTCGGCGATATGAGGTGCGAACGGTGAAAGCAATAGCACAAAGGGCTCGAGTATCTGGCGCGGGCGGGCATCCGATTTCATCACCTCGTTCACAAATATCATCATCTGCGAGATCGCGGTGTTGAATTTGAGGTCTTCGATATCCTCCCCAATTTTCTTTATTGAATAATGATAACTCGTTTGCAAATCACTGGTTACAGGAGTTATCTGAACTCTTGGATCCAATATATCATCTTCAGTGATGAACAATCTCCAGACTCTGTTCAGAAACCTGTACACTCCCTCCACTCCTCTCATACTCCAGGGTTTCGTCTCCTCCAGAGGTCCCATGAACATCTCAAATAACCTGAGCGAATCCGCGCCGTAAAGCTTTACCACTTCGTCTGGATTCACCACATTCCCGCGCGATTTCGACATCTTCCTTGAATCCTCACCGAGTATTATCCCCTGGTGCCGGAGCTTCGGGAACGGCTCTTTTGTGCTCAAATACCCGAGATCGAACAGGACTTTATGCCAGAACCTCGCATACATGAGGTGGAGCACGGCGTGCTCCGAACCCCCGACGTAGAGGTCCACCGGCATCCAGAGCTTTTCAAGTTCCGGATCGCAGAACGATCTGGCGTCCCTCGGGCTGATATACCGTAAGTAGTACCAGCAGGAGCCGGCCCACTGGGGCATCGTGTTGGTCTCACGTCTCCCCCGGCGTCCCGTCGCGGGATCGACGACGCTTACCCACTCTTCAGCCAGGGCAAGCGGCGATTCGGTTGTCCCGCTCGGCTGGAATTTTTTCAGGTCGGGAAGGAGAAGAGGGAGAGCGCTATCAGGAAGCGGCTCCATCGTCCCGTCCTCGTAATGTACGATGGGGATCGGCTCGCCCCAGTACCTCTGGCGCGAGAAGAGCCAGTCCCGGAGCTTGAACTGCACGGCCGCCGCACCGAGCCGTTTCGTTTCAAGCCACCGGATGATCACTCTTTTCGCCTCCTCTGTCCCGAGGCCGTCGAGTGAGATTTCGGCGTTCGAAGAGTTCACGGAAACGCCCTCCTCCGTGAATGCGCCCTCGACGGCTTCCCCCCCCCGGATCACAGAAACGATTGGAAGAGAGAATTTCTTTGCGAAATCGTAGTCCCTCTGGTCGTGTGCCGGGACAGCCATGATGGCCCCTGTCCCGTACCCGGAGAGGACGTAGTCGGCGATCCAGACCGGGATGTTTTTCCCCGTCGCAGGGTTCGTTGCGAATCCTCCCGTGAAGACTCCCGTTTTCCCGGCATCGGCGCCGCGCTCGAGATCGCTCCTGAGCATTGACGTTGCTCTGTACTCGTCCACCGCAGCCCGCATTCCCGGGTCCGTCAGCCCTGCCACGAGGGAATGCTCGGGGGCGAGCACCATGTACGTGGCCCCGAAAATTGTGTCCGGCCGGGTGGTAAAGACCCTGATCTCCGCCCCTTTGCCGGGAAGCGGAAACGCGATCTCCGCCCCCTCCGACCGGCCGATCCAGTTCCTCTGCTGTTCCAGCGTGGACGACGGCCAATCCAGAGCCGCCGAATCTTCAAGCAGCCTGTCCGCGTACGCCGTGATCCTCATCATCCACTGCCTCATCGGCCGGCGCTCGACGGTGTACCCTTTTTCCGTCCATTCCGGGACCTCTTCGTTGGCGAGAACCGTCCCCAGCGCTTCGCACCAGTTGACCGGGATCTCGGCCACGTAGGCCAGCCGGAAGCGGGAGAGGATTTCCTGCCGTTCCCGCGCAGGCTTGGCACGCCACTCCTCCGCGCTGAACCCGTCCTCAACAGGAAATCCGGAGGAGCCCTTGGTTGTGAACTCTCCGATGAGCGTTCCGATCGGTGCGGCCCGGCGGATGCGGGGATCGAACCACGAATCATACATGCGGAGAAATATCCACTGCGTCCACCGGTAGTAGCCGGGGTCCGTCGTGTCGACTTCGCGGGACCAGTCGTAGCTGAGCCCCAGCATCCTGATCTGCCGCCGGAACGTGGCAATGTTCTGCTCCGTGGTGATGCGGGGGTGGACGTTCGTCTGCATCGCGTACCGCTCGGCGGGGAGGCCGAATGCATCCCAGCCCATCGGATGAAGAACGCTGTACCCGCGCATCCTCCGGTACCGTGAGAGTATGTCCGTCGCGGTGTACCCTTCGGGGTGTCCGACATGCAACCCCGCCCCTGACGGGTACGGATACATGTCAAGTATGTAGGCCTTGGGCTTTGTCGGGATTTCTTCCGAGTGGAATGTCTCCCGCTCTTCCCAGTATTTCTGCCACCGTGGCTCAATTGTCGAAAAAGGGTACGCCATCCTCATGTTCCGGCGGGTTGTTGTTTTGACTGGTTGATGTACAGCATTGCCGTTGTCACGCTCCCAAGGCGCATTCGATCCCGGATCTCGGCGGCACTCGCCCCCTCCCCCGCCATCCGGACCGCCGCAGTGTGCCGCAGAGAATACGGTGTGATGCGTTTCCCTCCCTCCCCCTTCAGCCCGGCCTGCACAAGGTAATGCGACACCCTGTCCCGCACCCCGCGCGTCGTCATCCTCTTCCCCCTGGTCCGGTTTCCGGCGCTTGCAAAAAGGGGATCCCCGGACGCGAGCCCGGGGCGGAGCGCCAGGTATGCATCGAGGGCCGCGGCGACGTCAGGCGGGAGCTGGACAGACTGGTCCTTCCGGCGCCGCCCTTTCCCCTGCACACGGAGCGTGACTCCTTCCGGACCCACGAAGCGGTCCCCTCCGTCCGCCCTGATGATCTCGATCTCGGAAAGCCCGCACCCGAGCATCAGCCTGATGAATGCGAGGTCGCGCAGCCCACGCTCGTCCGACCGGTCGACGACTGAAAGGAGGTCCTGCACTTCAGCGGGAGTGAGGGCGGCCCGCGAGTGGACTCGCGGCCGGCTGTTTCCTCCCACGGGGAGTGCCGGATTCTCCGGCAAGACTCCCCGGCGGACAAGGTAATGACAGAACCGGCGCACAGCGGTAAGGTAGGTGGAGACCGAGACCGCGCTCAGCCGCTTACGGGACGTCAGGTACCGTTTGTATCGTACGACGTCGGCGGTCGTTATCCTGCCGCCCCGTTCACCGGCGGCGTACCACCGCACAAACTCCCTGAGCGCCCTGCCGTATGTGCCTCGCGTCTCGGGACGCATGAGCCGCAGGCTCCTCAGGAATCCATCATAGTGATTCGCCGGGGAGCCGGCGCGGGACCTAATGCGTGTGTGGGAAGTGCGGACCATGGGGTGCAATAACAGAAACTAACCATTCGGGGGGACGAATGCAACGGCGGAGACATATTCAGAGGATTTTCAGCACCATCATCGTGATATCGTCCGACTGGGGAGCGCCCTGCGTGTGGACAAGCACGTCACGATGGATCGCATCGAGGATCTCCTGTGCCGTCCCGGACATCGCATCCCTGAGCACGCCCTCCAGGCGTTCTTCCCCGTACTCTTCCTGCCGGGTGCTCATCGCCTCGCTCACGCCGTCGGTGAACAGGACAAGCGTGTCCCCCCCCCTGCACAGGACGGCCGCCTCCTCATACGGCGCGGCGGTTTTCATGACGCCGAGTATCATCCCTCCCCTGTCGAGCCGGGCGAACGATCCATCGTCGTGAAGAAGGTACGGATAGTTGTGGCCTGCGTTCACGTACGTGAGCGTCTTTGTCCGTGGGTCGATCGTCCCCCAGAAGAATGTGACGAATTTATTCCCCCCCGTGTTCTCGCACATGAGGTCGTTGACCCGGCCGGTGAGCCCGCTGAGACCCAGGTCGAGCGGCACGAGCGCTCTGATCGTCGCCTGCAGGTTGGCCATCAGGAGCGCGGCGGGGGGTCCCTTCCCCGAAACGTCGCCGATGGCAATGATAAACCTCCCGTCCGGGAGCACAAGTACGTCGTAGTAGTCCCCCCCCACCTGCCGGGAGGAGATATTCGCCGCGCTCATCCGGAACCCGGGGATCTCCGGGAGGACGCTCGGCAGGAGCCCTTTCTGGATTTCGCGCGCGATGAGCAGCTCGTCCTCGAGCTTCTGCTTTTCTATCGCTTCCTTGAACAGTCGTGCGTTTTCGAGCGAGATGATCGCCAGGTTCCCGATCGATGATAGGAATTCAAGGTCCGTCTGGCTGAACTCCTCACGGCTCATTTTCTCGCCGAGGAGAATCTGCCCGCGGGATTCCCCCTGGAGCCTGATCGGGACGACGACGGTCATGCCGAGCCCGATGAGCGCCTCCCGTACGTCAACGGTGCCGGTGACGACAATGTCCGCCACCCGCACAGGCGCGCTGATCCGCGCAAGGGTCGCGAGCAGCTCTCCCTGAGGCATCTGGCCGGAGATCTTGGAGGCAACGATCTTCATGTCGGGACCGTCCCGGAGGCTGATCAGGTAGCGGGTGGGGAGGAACCTGCCGAGGAGCGAGAGTTCCAGCAGCCGGATCTGCCTCTCCGGGTCGAGGAGCGCGCTGAATTCCTTCCCTGTCTCGAACAGCGTGTTCAGGTCCTGGATTTTCTGATCGAGCTGGCGGTTGACGCGTTGCAGCTCGTTGATCGTGTGCGCCTTCTCGATCGCAGTGGCGGAAATGTTCGCCAGCGAGCGGAGGTACGTCACTTCCCGGGCGGTGAGTTTCCGCTTTGCAATGCGCCCGCCGAACCCCAGCACCCCGATCGTCTTTTCTGCGATCACAAGGGGGAGTACGAGCGTCACCCCCTCCTCTCTGAAGAACTTCACCCAGGCGTGGCGCCGCGGGTCGAGCGCCGCAATCTCGAAAGCCGTCCGCGTCACCGTACCGATCTTCACGCTCTTCCCCCGGAGCGTCTGAGGAAAGCCCTTCACCATCTCGACGGTGAATTTCCCGTTCGCGTGCGCCATGGCCACCATTCCCCGGGTGGAGAGGATTTTCCCCATTATCGTGAGCAGGATGTGGCTCAGGATGAACGGGAGCTCAAGGGAGGAATTGATGACCGTGCTGAACTCGAAGAGGGCCGCATTTTCAAACCGGCTTTCGGCGGATTCGGCCTCCGCCGGGACCGGGGCGGAGGATGGGGGAGAACTGCGGGGTCGTGCCATGGAGGGGAAGTTACCGGGGAAGGTACTTTGTCAGACGCAGTTCGTTGGATTTTCCAGGTGAAATGGAATACTCCACCCTGTCCATGAGGGATTTCATCAGGTACACGCCGAGCCCTCCGCGCCGGAAGTGGGTAAGGTACTCCTTCATGTCGGGGGGGAGCACCTGCGTGGGGTTGAACCGGACCCCCTCATCCCGGATCACAACCTCGAACGTACCGTTCCCCCCGCTCACGTTCACGTGGATGATCTTCGTCGGATCGGAGCGGTATGCGTGCTTGATCACGTTGGTGCAGGCTTCATCGACGGCAAGGGCGATCTTGCTGATGTCCTCGTCGCCGAACCCGAAGGCACGCGCAGCCTCCGAGACGAAATCGCGGACGGCGATGAGCCGTTCCGTCCGGCTTTCGACCTGTATGCCCGTGGTGTTCACGACCTATTTGGCCCTGTCAAAGAACCGGGTCACGGCTTCCTGTTCATCTTTGAATATCTCATACAGCAGCGGGAACCCTAGGAGGTCGAAGACGTTGTAGACCTTCGGGGACATGTTGGTGAGCTTGATGTCCCCCTTGCCGTTCCGGACGTCCTCGATGAACGCCATGAAGACGCCCAGTCCCGCGCTGCTGATGTAGGACAGGTCCCTGCAGTTGACGACGATCCGGAACCGCTGGCTCTTCAGGAGGTTCTGGAAGGCTTCTTCCAGCTTCGGCGCCGTGTGGGCGTCGAGGTACCCCTTGAGCTCGAGGATGTTGACGTTCTCCACTTCGCGTTGTCCGATCTTGAATTCACTCATCGATGGTCCTCCGGTTTCAAATCGCGCGTTAACCGCGCCTGTCGGGTCCGTTCCATTTCAAGACGACCAGCGTCAGGTCGTCGTCGTTCGCCCGGTGCTCCGTAAACCTGCTGACGGTCGCCAGTATCTCTTCCTTGATGCCGGCCGCGTTCTTCCCCCGGGCCGAGCGCGCCGCAGCCATCAGACGTTCGTAGCCGAACTCGTCGTCGCCGCAACGCGCCTCGGTGACGCCGTCCGTGTAGAGCACGCAGACGTCCCCTTCGCCGAGGGGGATCACCTCCTCCTGGATCGCGTCGTCGAACGTCGGTCCCCTGCTCAGCCCCATCCCGAGTCCGTTGGGGCGGACGTAGGCCACATTTTCCCCGCTGACGTGGAGCATGGGACAGTGACCCGCCCGTGCCACGGTGAGCCGGCCGGAAACCGGGTCCAGTATAGCGTAAATTAAGCTAACGAACGAGTGTTTGTCAATAGAACCGGCCAGCGCCTCGTTTGCCCTCACCATGAACTCCTTCGGCGAAGAGCAAATCCGTCCGAGCGCCTGGAAGATGCCCTTCATCTCCGACATGTAGAACGCCGCCGATACGCCCTTTCCCGACACGTCCCCGACCACAATGCCGATCCTCCCGTCCCCGAGCTCCATGAAATCATAATAGTCCCCTCCGACCTCGAACGCCGGCGTGGATATCGCATCGAGATCGATCGTGGGGGCCACGGGCACGTGCTGCGGAAGGAGGCGCTTCTGCATCTCCTGGGCGACGAGCATCTCCCGGTAGAGCCTCTCCTTCTCGAGCGATTCCCGTATGAGACGCGAGTTCTCGATCGCCACCGTCGCCTGGTCGGCGAAGGCCGAGATCGCATCGACGTCGTCCCGGACAAATCCAAACGATTCCTTTTTCGCCGCATAGAGAATGCCGGCCAGCCCCGTGTGCGAGACGAGCGGGACGACGACAAGCGAGCCCGCCATCCCCCGGTGTTTCTTCAGCTGCACGAACCGGGGGTCCCGCTCGATGTCGTCCACGACGATTGCTTTCCGGTCCTTTACGACGCTGTCACGGATCCCCCGCCGTTCCGGGGACACGAGAATGTCGATTTCCTCCTGCGTGATGTTCTTCATCGCCGCCACCTGCACCCCGTAGGAGGCATCCTCCCCGGCCGCCGGAGCGTCCTCCTCACCGGCCCCGGTGATGATCTCCAGCCAGCAGCTCGAGGCTCCCACCACCTGCAGGGTCATCGACGTCACATTGTCGACGAGCTCGTTGAAGTCGAACACCTGCGTCACGAGCTTGCTCAGCGTGTGGAGCGACGACACCTCCGAGCGCTTCCTGTCGAATGCTTCCGCGGTCGGCAGGTGGAACAGCGTGCTCACAAAGGCCATCCCCGCGTAGAGGGCCCCGAAGATCGTCACCAGCTGTATGAACTGATGCAGCGGATGGGAGTAGTAGAGGAGCGACTTCCTCAGCAGTGTGCCGCTGCCGATCTGGACGGCAAGCGCGGTGAATCCGCCGAACAGGAAGAATCCGCAGGCGAGGCTGAACAGCTTCTCCCGCTTCGTCAGGTACACGATCCACGGGAGCCGGAACGAATTCATGACCGCAAAAAGTATCGCAAGCGCGAACAGGATGCTGGTGGCGATTGATGAATCAAGCGGGCGTGTCGTCAGGCACGACACCGAGGTCCCGAGGAGGAGCGCGGAGAATATCAACCAGTTCCGCCGTGCGGCGGGCTTGCGGTTGATGAGGATCAGGTCGCGGAGCAGACGGAAGACGATGATGGAGAATATGCCGAAGGCGATCGCGACGAGGGATGCCAGGAAAATGCTTGGATAATCAAGGGGAACGAGCGCCTGGTTCTTCGCGTCGAATCCGCCCACGCCTGATGCCGAAAGTCCCAGCGTCGCGAGGATCATCGCGCACATGGCGATCAGGACGAATCCGAGCTTCCGCACGGGCGTGCTTTCGCGCCGGGACGCCAGGACGTCGATGACGACATACAGGAGTCCCAGGGATCCGATGATCAGCAGCTCGCGGATCAGGCCGAGCCCCATGAGTCCGAGCTCGACATTCTTCTCCACGACGTCGAGCGCGAACTTGAAGATCACGAGGAGGAACGCCCCTCCGAGAAGCACCACTCTGCGGAGTTTCATCCGGGCGCCACTCCCCCGGTGCCTATACCGTGATCGTCAGCCAAGAATCGCTCCTGTATTTCCGGTATATCAACAGAGAATAGGATATGATATAGATCGGGAGGGCGAACCAGGCCCCCGGAAGGCCGAATCCCAGTTTAACGCCCAGGACATAACTCACGGGGAGGAAGACCACCCAGTGCGTCAGCACCTCGACGAGCATGACGTATACCGTCGCCCCCGCCGCCTGGAGCGCATGCGCCAGGACGATCCCCGAGGCGTAGAATACCTGCGCGGCACCGGCAATCCGGAGGATCGGCCGTGCGATTTCGGTGACCTCGCTGTTTGTCGTGATGAGTATGATCACCAGATCGGGGAAGAGTATGAACACGGCGCCCAGGACCATCGTAAAGTAGGTCGCCAGGCGCGCCGTTTCCAGCCCGTACCTCCGCGCCAGCAGCCGTTTCCCGTTCCCCAGGCTCTGCCCGACGAGCGTCTGCGCCCCGACCCCGAATCCGAAACAGGGGAGGAAGGACATAAACAGCGCTGTGATGACGACCTGGCTTGCCGCCTGCTGCGACGTGCCGATCATCCCCGTAATCGAGACGAAAACAAGGAATCCGACCAGGATCAGTATGTTCTGGAACGAGACCGGGATTGATATTTTGACTATCTGCCGGAGCAGGTCACCCGAGATCCTCACGACGGCATAGTACCTGTATCTTGTTCGGTACCGGCGCAGAAAAGTTACACTCAGGAAGAAAAGACAGCCGACGACGTTGCTTATGGCGTTCGAGGCCCCCGCCCCCGCCAGCCCCATGGGCCGTATCCCGAAGGCACCGAATATCAGGACGTAGTTGAGGGCGATGTTCGTGAAGTTGATGATTATCGCCGAATACATGAAGACATGGGTATCGCCGATCCCGTTGAAGAAACCGCGGTAGGAAACCACAAAAAGGAAAAAGATGAGCCCGAAAAAGCGCCACTGCATGTACCCGGTCCCGGCGACCGCCACCGCGTGGTCGCTCGAGAAGAAATCGATGACGTTGTACGAAAAGAGGTAGCCGGGAGCGCCGAAGACGAGGCCGAGAACGAGGGCGAGGAGGAGTGAGTTGTTGAGGACGCTCCCGGCCCCCGCGTAGTCCGTCTCGCCGGTGCGCCGGGCGACGAGGACGTGGGTGCCGGTCGCCAGGCTGGAAAAGACGCTCGTAATGGCCCACGTGGCGAGCATGCCGAGCCCCATCGCCGCCAGGACCACGGAAGTGTTCTCCAGCCTCCCGACCATGGCCGTGTCCACCACGGAAACAACCATCTGCGCGGAGAGTCCGGCAACTGCGGGGGCCGAAATCTTCAGAACTGTGCGCGTGAGTGGTTTGTCCGGTAGGAAACCCATGCAGTTCCGCAGAACGACTCTGATCTGTTGTGAGGCCGCCGGCTTTGGGCGGGATCAGCGATCCCGCCGCTCCTAGGCGGGAACTTACACCGAGAGCTGGGCGATGTACCGGTCGGCGTCCCGGGCGTAGGCGGTTGTCGGATAGTTCTTCTTGATGCGCTTGTAGAGATCGATCGCCTTCTCCTTGTCCCCTGCCTGACCGTAGTCCCGCGCGGCATTGTTCAGGTTCTCGGCAGCGCTCACGTCCTTCGGATACTGCGTCCCGGCCTTCTCGAAGGATGCCGCAGCCTCCTTCAACAACCTTTTTGCCTCGTAGCAGGACCCGATTCCCGACAGGCGTGAAACGGAGAGAAGCTCCCCCGAGGGGCTGTAATCTTCAAATTCCTTGAGAGCCTCGTCATACCTGCCGAGCTGTGCATAGGCGTTGGCAAGGTAGAATCTCGCAAGATCGCCCGTCGCCGAACCGCCGTAGTTGTCGACGATCGACTTCAGCCCCTGAATATTCCTCTCGGGAATTCCGTCGACCGACTTCTGGAACTCTCCCGCGTCGAACGATTCGAATATGGCTCCCAGCGCGGTGATGGCCTTCTCGTTGTTGTCGGACCGGTTCTTCATAAAGATGACGACGGCAAACACGGCGACCACCACCGCCGTCACGCCGATGCTTATGGCCCGCTTGTTCGTTTCGTAGAACGACGTCAGTTTCACGTATGTCGAGACCAGCGCATCTTCTTTCAGGTCTCTTCTTGAGATTTTCTTTTTCGGACGGAGCATCGCTTTGAAGGGTCCTTCACCGGTTATGTGAGTGCGTGCGGAGAGTCGTCGTGCGCCCGTCGGGAGTCGAACCCGAAACCTTTGGCTCCGGAGGCCAACGCTCTATCCAATTGAGCTACGGGCGCGATGATCCGCCGGCGGCCACGCGATATCAGCGGATCGCTGTGTTGCATGGCGCCCAGGGCGCCACGTTCGGCCGTGCCGCTCCTGGGGGCGGCTAACGAATCATAAAATATACGACATACGGCGATCTGATGCAAGCAATCCGCCCGAGAGACGCAACAGTCCGAGTATGATGAGCATCAGTATGACGGAATACGCCGCCGCTGCCCCGATATTGAATAGGCGGAGCTGAGCGAGTATTTCCACGGACACCGGACGGCTGTCATAGGTGTACAGGAGTATCGAGGAAACGAATTCACCGAGCGACCCTATGAGGACGAGCACACCGCCGGAGAGGATACCCGGGAGAAGCGCCGGGAGAGCCACGGCGCGAAACCTGCGGAGCGGTCCCGCGCCAAGCCCCGAGGCCGCCTCCAGGAGCGAGCCGTCCATCCCTTCGAGCGAGGCGGAGACCGACCGGATGACCACGGGATACTCGCGCACGAAATAGGCCAGAGGGAGTATCCAGAATGTCCCCACAAGAAGTGTCGGAAGGCCGGGGAGCACCGGCCTGTTGAACGCGAGTATGAACGCGACTGCGATAACCGTCCCGGGGACGGCATACGGAAGCGTGAGCGCGAGGTTTGCCCAGGTGCCTGCGAGACGGCTCTTCGTCCTTGAGACGAGGAAAGCCGCCGTAATCCCAAACGCCAGCGATGCGACAAGCGCCAGGAGGGCCATCTCCAGGCTGTTCACCACGGGCTTCCAGAGAGCGGCGTCCGTGAAGAAAGCTGCGTAGTTGCCGGCGGTGTACGCAGAAGGGACCCATTGCGTGGTCCACGATCCCTCGCGCGCGAGCGAGAGAACGACTATCGCGATCACGGGGAGGAGCTCGATGCCGAGGAGCGTGAATGCGGCAACGATCATGACCCGGCGCGACACGCTTCCCGGGCTTATGAGCCCTGGAGCTCCTGCACCCTTGCGCGCATAGCCCGAACGGCGGGCGGGGCCGAGCGTGAGAAAAAGATAGAACAGGAGAGACACGCCGGTCAGGAGCACCGATTGCGCCGCGGCGAGGTCGATGTCGCCGTTCAGCTTGGAGGAGTAGATCTGGAGAGTGATGAAATTCTTCCCCCCGGCAAACAGGAGCGGCGCCGTGAATGAGGCCATGCTTGACATGAACGTAAGTGCCGACGCCGCAAGAAGTCCCGGCCGGAGCTCGGGGAGAACGACCCGGATAAATGTGCGCCAGGGGCCGCTGCCGAGTCCCGTCGCCGCTTCAAGCTGCGAACCGTCGAGTGTGCCGAGGGCAGCGGAGACGAAAAGGTAGAAATAGACATGGAATGAATAGACGTGCACAAGCACCACGCCGGATATCCCCCCCGCGGGGATCAACGGCGCGGCAGTACCGAACAGGATCTGGAGCCCCCGGGGGATGATCCCGGTCTCCCCGAAGACGAACAGGAACGCGATGACGCCGACAAGCGGAGGAAGGGCGACCGGAAGTACCGCCAGCCGGGCAAGGAGAGACCGGAGGGGAAACCGGTACTGGGTGAAGACGAACGCAAGGAACAGTCCGATTATGCCGCTGAAGATGACCGAGACCACCGACACGAAGACCGAGTTCCCCACCGCCTCGAGGTTGACCCGGTTCGACATATCGAACAGGAAAAGGTAATGGTCCAGCGAGAGCGACCCGCCGGCGTGGAGGCTCTCTGCGACCATGGCCCCGAGCGGGTAGACGACGCAGATCCCGAAGACCGCGGCCAGGAGAGAGACTGTCAGGAGGGTCCCCGGAGTTCGGAATTTCATCTCCTCTCCCGGTAAAGAGAGCAATGGCGCCAGTCCACGCGGAAGAACACGTTCTCCCCCGGAACGATCCCGGCGGTCGCCGGCGTGCTCACAACGAGCGCCTTCAGCACCCGGTCTCCGGCAAGAAGCGTGAACGCGGTCGTGAACCCGGTGTACTCCCGTGACCGGACAAGAGCCTGCACGACGCCATTCTCCCCCCCTTCCGCAAACGACAACCCTTCCGGCTTGATTGCCAGGACCACCGGGCCCGCAGGAGGGACGGGAAAACCTGCAGGGACCTGGAGAGAGACGCCGCTCCAGACGACGACCCGCCCCGAACCGTCGAGATGACAGTCGATGAGCGAGGCTCCCCCCAGAAATTCCGCGACGAACGAGTTCGCGGGACTGTTGTAGAGAATTCCCGGCTCCCCCGCCTGCTCGACCTCGCCGGCCCGCATGACCGCGATCCGGTCTGCCAGGCTCATCGCTTCCCCCTGGTCGTGCGTCACGTACACGGTGGTGATCCCTGTCGCACGCTGGAGTGTGCGGATCTCCTCGCGGGTCTGNNAGCGCACGCGCGACCGCCACGCGCTGCTGTTCTCCCCCGCTCAACGCCGGGACTGAAGAGTCACTTTTTCCCGACAGACTGACGCTCTCCAGCGCGGCCGCGACCTGTTCGCGGATCGAGCCGCCCGAGACCTTTCGGGCGCGCAGGCCGAACGCAACGTTTTCAAAGACGGTCATATGCGGGAAGAGGGCGTAGTTCTGGAATACCATCCCTATCCCGCGATCCTGCGGCCTCAGCGACGTTATGTCCGTCTCCCCCAGGAAGACTCTTCCCGCATCCGGTTGTTCGTAGCCCGCGATCATCCGCAGGAGCGTCGACTTGCCGCACCCGCTCGGGCCGAGTATGGCGAAGAACTCGCCCGGGCGGATCTCCAGGCGGATCGGACGTACTGCGGCAAACCGTCCGAAACTCTTTGAAATGCCCTCCAGCTTCAGCCCGGCCATGGCTCACTCCCCCGGCCGCGCACCTTTTCGTCCCACGTCTTCATCCAATCCTTCTCGCGGGCGGCAAGCGTGTCGAAATCGACAGGGAGGGGACGTATCTCCAGCGCCTGCATCCAGGGAGGAAGGTCAGAACGGGGGATGTCACTCCGGGCCGGGATCCTGAAGAATTCGCGTGCCTGGCGCGTCATGCTCGCGCGCGAGGTGACAAATTCATAGAACTGTTTCGCTTCATCCGGGTGCTTCGTCCCGCGGACCAGGGCGATACCGTCCGTGATCAGCGGGGTCCCCGAGGCGGGAAGGACGTACGCGAACGGATAATGATGCGCCTCCACCTGGAGCATCACGTCGGGAAGGTCCCAGAGCGTCACGAGTCCTTCTTCGCGGGCGATGGCGATGTACAGCTGCGTTGGATCGGCGGCATATGTCTTCGTGTTCGCATCGAGCTTCCTGAGCCAGCCGAATGCCGACCCGGGAGTCCCTCCGCGCTGCAACTCCCGCATTATGATCGATGAGAAGATTATGCGCATCGTCCCCGATGCCAGAGGGGAACGTATAACGATCTTTCCGCGCCATGCCGGATCGAGAAGGTCATCCCAGTCTTTCGGGGCCTGGGCCTGCGTGATCCGGTTGCTGTTATACATTATCACTTCCGGGGTCAGAAACGTTCCGTACCAGAACTTCCCCGGGCTCCTGTACGCAGGAACGGACACGCTGTCCCAAGCAGGGACGTAACGTTCCAGGAGCCCCTCCCTCTCCGCGCGGGAGAATGAGGTCATCGGACCACCCCACCAGATATCCGCCTGGGGGTTCTCCTTTTCCGTGCGCACCCTGTCGTAGACATCCTGCGAGCCCATGTCGAGCCACTCGACTGCCGCTTCCGGATGGATCTCTTCATACGCACCTGCGAACGACGCGAGCATTTCCTTCCCGTGGGGGGAATAGACGACGATAGGGGTCCTGCCGCTCTTTGCACAGCCGCCGCAGGCGATCCCGATCGCCAGAAGTATAAGCGGCTTCATGGTCCGGGGGCGCGGTGAAAGGAATACGAAAGCATATTCGCAAAACAACGGAATGCACCGGAGTTCCCTTCCTTGAGCTGCCGGTACCAGACGTAGCAGGTATAGATATACGACCCCCTCCCGTACGGAGCTTCGAGGTAGCCTGTGTCAAGTTGCGGTTCGTCCGGGTCTGCGGATGACAGGAGTCGGGTGTATTCCCCCGGCACGTTCGACGGGTAGTAGGCGCCCCGCTCCTGAATCCATCCCTGCCAGTCCGGTTCGCCGATGCGATTCGGCGCGTTCAACAGGGGATGCGAAGGCGCAAGTATCCGGATGGGAGCCTCCTCAACGCAAACCCGTTTTCCGGTGACCTGGAACGGGAACGGGGCATACTCCGGTTTCCATTCCTGCTGCCGCTGGTACATCACCACCAGGTTCCCGCCCGAGCGGACATAGTCGAGAAGCCTGGAGTTGTATTCCCTGAGCGTGTCACGCAGCAGGTAGGCCCGGATGTCGACCACAATGGTTGTGTAGTGTGCAAGAGACCCGGAACGGAGCTCGGCGTCGGAGACAAGCGCGTAGTCAACGCCGAGCCTCCCTGTCGCGGACTCGATCGTATTGTCCTGACTCCTGATGATACCGACATGGACCCCCTGGTCCACCGCCGCATCGATAACGTGAACGACGACCGGGACGCTCGCAAGTTCCGTCCGCACATGAATCGTGTACGCGCCGGGGGGAATTGCCTCCGGCGGGCGAACGCGGAGCGAGCCGGTNNACTTCGATCGTGAGAGGAGGGGCGACATCGAACGACGGGACGAGCGTGAATCTGACGGGGTGTCCGCCGACCGTCAGGTCGACGCGCGCGGAAAGCACCTGGGCGAGCTCGATCGACCGGTATTGCGAGAGTGTCCGGGGGAGCGTCTGCTGCGCATCTTCGCCGACGGTGAGCGTGTACACACGGTGATCCGTCCCCCCCCCCGAGATGACGTGCGGTGCGTCCGGTTTCGGGTCGATCACCCAGCCTGTGGGGGCGCGGAAACTCCACCGCACGTCTCCCACGCTGCACGCGGCGGAAGAGATGCTGAGATCGCAATCAACCCTCTGGCGGGGGACCACGACCGAATCCTGGAGCCGGAACGAGGCCGTAATGCCGCACAGCGCGGTTGCCAGGTGTCCCACTTCGAGGTCCCAGTGGTCGAGCATGCGGCGGGCAAGGTCGGAAA